>JACQQB010000033.1 GCA_016207225.1 Microcaldota archaeon
AACCATATCTTCTGTAAAGGTTTATAGCTCTTGTGTTAGTAGCTTTTACAACTAAAAAGATTTTATTCTTCCCTTTTCTCCCTGCAAAATTAATCGCATGCTCCATCAATGCGGTACCTATCCCCTTATTGGACAAGTTAGCTTCAGTGGCAATTCCAACTATGAACGCTGACTTCTCCCTGAGCCTTATTTCCAAAAAGCCAACTATCTCCATATTTGAGGTAGCAACAAAGAAATGGAAACCATCTGCCAGCTTATTCCTTATTCCTGTAGAAGTTAAATTCGCATCTGGGAAATATTTGTTTATTAAACTAGATACCTCCTCTGCTTCTCTTATCCCCATCTTTCTTATCTGGATTAATGGTAGCATGCGAATATTATTCTGTGCAATCTATTTATTTCTATGATTTATCCAGTAAAGCTGAAGGATAAGGTTTATCACCAACATGACTAAAATCGCAGGAAAAATTATTTGTTCAACATAATTCTGTTTACCCTGTGTCTGAGCACTGGTTTGGTTTATCTGTATACTCTCTGTGTTGTTGGAATAACCATCATTATGCAGCTCTTCTCTTATTTTTTCTGTAACATTGTCCAGCTCTAAGGAGTATGTTGCCAATCTATACGCTACTAATAACTCAAAAGGGTCATTACTTTCAGAGTATCTGGCATAGTAATACCTGGAATGCGCTTTAAATGCACCTGCCCAGAAATGTTTTGTTTGTGTATTCAGCAGGTTTTCAGTCATTTGTTTTGCTCTGAAAGGCTCAGAATTCCCAAACTCCTCAGTTGCCCTTGCTATGGCTATTGAATAACTAGAATCGTATATAGCTGCTCCATAATCCCCTTTGTTATAGGCCTGCTTCGCAGTTTCCAAATGCCAGGTTAGGTCTTCCATACCTGCAAAGCTCTTGTTTTTCAAGCTGCGTTCAGCCTGCTCAATCTTGTCAAAGGCCAAAGCCTTCAATTTTCCTTCCTGGAGCTCTCTACTGCTGTCTTCTGAACTCTGCAAGCTTTTTGAAATGCCGCACCATGCTTTGGCAAACAATACTTCATGGTAAGGGGAAAAGACCCTGGTCTGCTTACTTACTGTGTCGTTAACCTCATTCAACTTCTTTAATGCCCAATTTTTCCTAAGTTCGCTGCCTATCTCCAATTCAAAGTGTTCCTCGGTAAAATTCCTTTTAGGTATGCTGCTAACACAAATAGAAACCTCGTTTATGGTAGAGTTTATTTTTTCAATAGTCGGGTTCTCTTCCTTCAAAAATTCCAAATCTACAGTTGCTAAAAATGCCGTATTGGCTCCACTGTACAAATACCCCATATCGAGTAATTCATTAGCCAAATCGAGCTCATTTTTGAAGAAGTCCAGGAAGTTCTTGTCCTCTTCAGACTCTGGATTGAATTCGTTAATGTAAAACTCGCCTTTCATTGTGAAATTTTTACCTATCCTATAAAGTGCATCTGGGTTCGGTTGCTCTCTGTTTATTGGCGTGAGATTTTTTGGCAGATTATTTTTCTCCAAAAATAAATTACTCTCCACTTCACTCTTACCATTTAAAAATGCGATATTTCCTGCCTCAATTATATTGTTAACTTCGATAACAGTAACGTTGTATTTGTTTTTAATTATGAATACCGCTAGCTTGGTATCTCTATCCTGTTTTGGCAGTAAAAAAACTCTAATTCCGCTTAATGCCGCAGCTTCCAATTTTTCAGATATACCACCAACTTGTCCTACGTCTCCATTCTCCTCAATCGTGCCGGTTATACTTAAGTTATTCTTAATTGTTTTGTTTTGCAGGGCTGAAAGTATCATGAGAGTTAATGCAGCACCTCCACTAGGGCCATCTATGGTGTCTGTATATGCAGGGTCAACTTCCAAGGTAACATCACAATCGTTCAAATCTTTTCTAGCAATGACGAATGCCACTTTCGTTGCTGTAATAAAAGAGGACTGGGTGAAAACTCCTATGTATGGTGGAATAGAAAATAGAATATCCCCGCTTCCACCACTCAATCTAACTCCAATTTTTATTAACTCCCCAACACCATTATTGCCTACTGCCGGGGCCAAAATCTCCCTATCTGCCTCTACACATAACCCATAAACATTGGAAAACAAAAATAAAAGCAAAATGAAACGTTTCAAGATGTTCACCACTCATCTATTCATGGCATACGTGACTTGCTGTTTCTTGCCAAATGTTAACAGGTAATGATGCACAAAATCTGTGGTGTTTAACAATGAAAAGCCTGCTTTAGAGCAAATGCCCATTGCTTCATCAATGGCTATCCGCTCGTCCATCGGCGGGCCAAAATTAGTTTCTTCCTTCTTCCAATCCAGTATCGCCAGCTTACCGTTTAACTTTAAAATTCTATGTATCTCAGAAAGAGTAGCTGGCACTTCCTCCGAATGTATCTCATGGAAAACATCCGCCATTAAAGCAACGTTAACTTCATTTTTCTGTATAGGTATTTTTTCATCACTCTTCTGTATTATTATATTATCTATCCTATATTTCTTCACTTTGTCCGTGATCAAATTAATCATTTCTGGAGAAACGTCACAAGCATAAACCCTTCCTTCCCAGCCTACCAGCTTGCTTATCGGAACTGTGAAGAAACCTGTCCCACAGCCAATATCCACAACAACATCCTTTTCTTTGATCCCTACTGCTCTAAGTACCTTCAAAGGGTTCAAATATTTTTTCCTTGCCGCCGATTCCCACAATCTAACTTCTTTAAGATCAAACGTTTTTCCTGGTCGCATCACACCACTTAAATAATATCTTTATAGCAAAACATATATATGGATTTATCATACCTTTCCAAAACTTCTGGCCTTGATGGAAGCATAAAAAAC
>JACQQB010000034.1 GCA_016207225.1 Microcaldota archaeon
CACTTGTTATGTCTTTTACTAATTTTTTGTAATTTTTGGATACGTATTTACGTGCAATTAAGTGTAGATCGCCGATTCTTGCTTCAGGAACATCATGAAATAAGCATAATAAAACTATTTTTTCTACATTAGCTTTTTCCATTCTAGCAAGCACATAGCCTAGAATTGCGCATCTGAATGAATGCTCTGCTACGGATTCACAGTCTTTTATCCCTATAGTAAGCCAACCGCTCCTAGGAGTTCTTTTTAATAGTCCAACTTCATATAAAAAATCAATCATAGGTTAATCACATTTGTTTGTATTGATTACTTATGCAGGGGGATTCTCCTCGTGAACTTTAGATAATAGTTTAACTGAGTCGTCTATTACCTTAGTTACTATTTTGTCAATATCCTGATTTGGGTTTGTTTCATTTAAAAGTATAGTGACTTCATTTGACTGATTTATAGTTACACTGGCAACATTCGAGTTATATTTTGTTTTCAATAGACCTTCTATAAGACTTGCCAGTGTCTTTCTATCTTCATTTGTAAACTGACTTTGGATTGTAAAGCTTTGTGTAGCATTTCTTGTTACTGCGGCAGGCCCATCTGTCGAATTTACCCTTACTGAAAAAGTTATTGAGTATTGCGGTCTTGTTTGTACTTTTGCTAGATGTTCAGTTGTTACTTGTGGTGCTGGACCAACAATTGTGCTTTTACCTGTTACTATATCTGCCAAAGTAACTAGTCTTTCAAGAAGTTCGCTTGCACTGCTACTTCCAATCTTAGCTGCAGGATCAAAGCGACCGATTTTTCCAACCATATCTTTATAGTTACTTAGATTGGAGGAAAGAGTTGACTTATCTTTTTTTCTACTTTGTTCTCTAAGACTTGAGCTTATAGTAGTGCATAGGTCAGCCATCCTATTAATCTGGGCTATGGATTGATTGACATGATCAGCTAGATTGATGCCTGGTTTGTTTAATTTACCTTTTCTAACTGCATCAGCTAACTTTGATAAAATCAGCCTTAGGGTTTTAAATGTCTCTGGACCAAATTCACCTTTCTCATAACGTTTAGAAATAGCGAAGAGTGCAGTGTGTATCTCCTCTAGTGCTCGCTTTTGATCTGGCGTGTATTTCTGTTCTGGTGATTGTTTTGTAGCAGTTGCTGCCATAATATTATATGCTTAATTATATTTATAAGTCTCAACTAGATTCTATAAATTTGAAGGTGGGGAACCCGATTAATAAGTATTGCTTCTTCACCAGTAGTAATCCCTGCCTTTTTAGCAGCTTCAAGTGAACGTATTCCAACAATATTTATTGAAGTTGCTCCTTTTAATGCAGTAATTATTTCCCTTTCAGTTGCAATATTTCCTTTATAGAAATTTTGGTATTTTTCTAAATCCAGTACAATATCGCCTTCTTTGAGTTTTTTACCCAAGAGATCTTTATCGCAAATGGCAACTAGCTTTTCCTTTTTTTCTTCTATTGTTATGACTTTTAGGTACATGGCAGTATTGTTATGAGACATTAAGCTTTAAATTTCATTAACATTAAATAAATCGAAGTTTATGAGGCAGTATATAGCATTGATTGCACTTTTGCTTGTGCTGAGTGTAAGCGCTGTTACAGATACAGAGATTACTGGGAACATGGATGCAAGCAACAACATACCTAGTTTTATTGTAGCTAAGGATTCCCCCGCGTTGATTAACATAACATTTCAGATCAGGAACTTGGACCAGAGTGAGATGAGATTATTTTTAGCCCAGAGGGAAGCTGATGGGTGGCTGGAGGTCCAGGAGATAGGGACAATTGCACCTAACTCAGGAGTCGAATTAAATTTATCCCTGCCGGTTACTTATGCTGGCCAAACTGAGACAAGAACAGTTTATGCGCTTATAGGAAAAACAAGACATGGAACCTGGCTGCATAGGTTTAACGTGAATGTGCAGTGGAATGACTTTGAGGAAGGTTTGCTGAACACCTTGACCGTATTTTCAATTACTTTGGTTCCTGTGGCATTGATTGCTTTGGTGGTTGTTGCTGTTTTGATTTTCATTCTGGCATACAAGAAAAGGCATGCTGAAGTTGAGGAAGGGGAGTATAGTCTTTTTACTTTGATATTTCCATTCAGGTTGAGTAGACCAATAAAGGAGAACATAGCTGATTTGATCGTGAATGTGTTTTTCTGGCTGATTGCTTTGGGTGTTTTGGGCCTTTTTGCTTTATTTATATTGTTGTCCACCCTCGGCTCTTTTGGAGGTTTGGGACTATGGCTTTTTATCGTTGCAGGAGTTTTGGCCATTGCCCCGCCAACGATCTATGCGTTTTTAGCCTGGGCATCGGATGTTTATGAAAGAGAGCCCTTGAGGTTTTTAGTTTCCATGTTTGCATGGGGAATTTTTTCACTGCTGATTTCATTCATAGGCAATACACTTGTTTCATTAATTTTGGGCTCAGTAGTAGGGCCTGAATTAACGATTGTGATAACAGCAGTAATGGTTGCACCAGTAGTTGAAGAGTTAAGCAAGGGATTTGGGGTTCTGATTGCTTCGGGCCATCATGAAATGAATAATGTTTTTGACGGCATGCTTTACGGATTTGTAGTTGGACTGGGATTTGCAGCTGGTGAGAATTGGCTTTATTTCGCTTCCAATGCATCGCCGGCTGTTGTCGGTATTGGCGGCTGGGGCTGGCTTATGTTCCAGAGGTCTGCCTTGACTGCTGTCGGCCATGGGCTATTTACAGGAACTACTGGTTTATTTTTAGGATTGGGAAAACATTACAAAGTTCCTTTTGCAGGAGTGGCGTTTATACCTGGAGTAATTTTAGCAATTGGCTTACATGCTACATTTAATTTCTTTGCACTGGTGGATGGGCTGATAAATTTCTATGGATTGTTTCCATTC
>JACQQB010000035.1 GCA_016207225.1 Microcaldota archaeon
CCTTTATAAGACTCCGTTTGTCCAAATACGTACTTTTAAACGCTTTTATTTTATCTATACACAAGTTTAAATACTCTAAAATATACAATTAATAGTCAAGGGCTTGTTCCTTTGGCGAGCCTTATTCTCAAAGTGGTGTAAAAATGAGTAATCTAGACTTGTAATTATTCTCAGCCATATCCTTTGAAAATGCTGAAAAAGTGGAAGATGCAATAAAGAAGGGTGCGGATGTCACAGTTTAACTAAAAAGTAAAAAACAAGGATCACTATGAATCAACCCAAACACACACTGGTAATCCCAAGGCTTCACAGGCCTCTAGAACCTATCAATCCTAGGAACATTTTCTTAACAAACGCATCCCTTCTCTTAAGGGACGGGGAACGAGTTCTAGAATCACCGACTTCAGCAAGGCTAGGGAATAGAACAGCTAACATAACCCTACTTTCCAATGCTGTTGCGGACCAAGAAAAAGGTTCAGGCCCCACAAGACAAATGCAATACTCGCTTTTTTATCTTTGCCTAGGTACCTATGTTGTTTCAACTGACTTAGGGCTAACCTTGAGAACAGTAGAAACAAACACAGGCCACATCCCTGTCATAGCTAATTTTAATCCAGAAATTTCCGAACAGGGGAGACACTCTGTAAACATAGCAAAAATAGAGTTTAGGTTTGGTAATTCCGAGCAAGCTTTTGGAAATCTCATACTCTCAAACATACAAACTAACGGCATCTGGCTTTTCAGGGTAACTTTTGGCGAACTATCCCTATTACTAAGTTCCAAATCCAAGTCCGGCAAGGACTTCATACCCAACAAGTCCCAAACACTCTCTGTTAAAGCAGCATTAGGCAGTGAATCCCCAGCAGGCAGGTCTTTCAGGTCCTGGATGGAAGGCTCACTCCAAACCTTAGAGGGACTTGCGAATCAAATTTTTCAAGGAGTCAGGCCACTAAACCAAGAAATTTTCCTAATAATCTATCATGTATGATGTGGTTAAAATGGTTGTACTCGGAGAAAGGCAAGCAGACCCAGTGCGGAGAAATTTATGCATAGGTCTAGGCTTGGGTCTAGGGGCAGCACTAGCCGGGCCAAAGGTTTGGGCCGCATGGAAATGGCTGAATGAAAAACCAGAACCCAGGCAGCAGGAAAGTCCCAAAATAGATACAGCAAAATCAAAAAACAGGGTAAAGGATGAGGATTTCCAAAAGTTCAGGGACATGTTCGAAAAAGGTCCGATGAGCTATGAGGATGCTGTTGCATATATCCAAGAAAGAACGGGAATGAAAGAAATAAGGAAACACAACTTCAACCTTCCCGACCCCTTAGGTTTAACAAAGGCTAAAGAATTTTATTTATTCCAGGTAAGTTTTTTTACTACTGATGAAGACATCAAAAAAGTTTTAGGCATGGATAAATTCATGTGCCCTGAATCCAACGGTGTCTTGTATCAAACACACAATCATGGAAATGACGGTAGGATAATGGCACTTGCCGACTATATTTTAACCAGAAGAGAACCATCCAGTATCATAAATGCGATCTCTATTCTGGCGCACTGGGTTTGTGACAACATAGAACTGGATATACCAAGCATTACTTCCTCCTCTATACAGCTTCCTTCAAGAGGATTGGCAACAAGCGAACAATGGAGAAAATCACACGGTATAGGGATCTCAAACTCTTTCAACAATGGCATAGACATAATAAAAAAAGGAGGGGTTTGTTACGATTTCTCAAACATACTTACCGACCTGCAGAATAGCGTGGGGATACCCAGCAGAACAATAAATTTAGTAAGGCACGGTATTGTCCATGTGGCAGGGCAGCCTACTTTCTCAACATTCGCGCACTCGCTGGTCCAAACTTCTATAGAACCAGGAGTTTACTATTATGGTGATCCTATCCCTGCATTCAACAGGACTGGCGGCATAACCTATGATCCATATGCATTTACAAGCTTGAAAGAGCTAATAGAGCGGATGAAAATAGATGGCCTTCATTTATACTATCTTGGAATAACTGGGGCACTTACAGAACACCAGATACCATCTGAGCTTAGGGAAACTCTTCTCAGGACTCCATTTAATTTCATAACCAGTGGATTTATTGAGAGATACCAGCAATTCCTTGAACTTGAATTAAGGGTACAAAGAAACCCTGAAAAGCGGCACTTAATCTATTCACAAAATAAACCAGAAACTGAAAGCCAAACCAAAATAACCTTCTAGTTTGCTAATTGCATAAGTCATACAACAATACAACGTTAATATTTTTTTACTCCCTAATTGTTTTATGCCTCCCTTACCATTATCCAAGCAAAAGCTTACACTGGAACAGCAAATAAGCCTAATTTTCAATAATGTGGAAAGAGACATGCTTCTTTACTACGCAGAAAAAATCAAAACAATAAGTACGGTGCAGGATTTTTTAAAATGGTTCAGGGAGAATAAAGCCTATCTGCAGAAGCAGCTAATGCAAGATTTCCTGGAGAATAAAATTGAAGGAAATATTGAAGGTAATTTTGCCTTAAAGACTGTCGTTGGATTTTGGCTAGGTGTTAGGTATGCTACGAACATAGGTAAAAAGTTTGACAGACACACCCATGACTTTCAATTCCCAACAATAAACATCATGCCTTTTGAGAGGCTTCACGGATTTTATGGGAATGGTCAGTTCGATCTTCAAATACCTACAACAATGTTACCTTCTGTAACTGAAGAAATCAAGAGGCTCCACCCTTCATCCAGTCTCATTATGGGAATCAACCTGGGTCTTCACGAAGGTGCTCATGCTTTGGGCTACATATTCCACAGAACTGAAATTTTGTCTGAATTTGCCACTGCCTACATGACCAACTATTTTGGTCTGCCAATAAAAGAAAAAGACCTGAATTTAAAAATTACCGGAACAATACTCGGAATAAGGAATTTTCCCTACAACTTTAATGAATCCAGGCAATCCAAACTAACAGAGAAATTACCAAAGTTCTTCATGGAAGAATACTTGGCATATGTTTTCAGGCCATGGCTCTCTCCACATACTAGTAAAGGAATCAACATATTCATGCTAAAGGAAGATGAAAACGGATCAATTGCTTCCTCTTCCCTTTCAACATTATTCCTGTCAATCCAGAATATACTGGATAATGCTAGTAAGGACCAAAAAACTAAAGTTCTAAAACAAATGGAAGACTTAGCCACCAGATTCTATTCTGAACTATGCGTTGAAGACCCAGAACTATTGAAAAAACTACAAGAAACATTCAGATGGATCGGAATGTATGGGCTTGAAAACCCCGACTTTCTAAACTTAATAATCAAACCTCCAACTGGGTCAGATCCAGCCCTAATTCTGCACAGGGATGAGGTAAATAAATTCACCAAAGCACTGGTAGACTATCTTGACCAAACCTTCGGGAAACCTACAGATCGGAAGATACCTCAAGGCTACGCTCATCTAAACTTCCATAATCTCGAATCTAAAAGAGTAGCAGGTTAATTAATTTAATGGAATTTCGTTATTCCTTGACTAACCATCCATCATACTACTTTTTCAATGCGCTTAGGGACTATGTTTGCCAATGACTGAAATTCTTGTCCATTGATTGTTATTGGTTTTTGGGCCTGTGTCCCATTCTGTTTTTTTATCAGCTCTTCCAAATGTTTTTCATGTTTCTTATGCAATTCTACTTGGAACAAAAACATCTAATCACCAACTCTACACCATTCTCTCAAAATCCCCCAAAATAAAATACACAAGCCCGCCCAAAGAACTTACGAATATACCTAAAAGTATCACAAACAGCCAAATAGCTTTCCACCAGTTCGGGTTCTTGGACCTAACGACCAAGTAAAAAGCATAAAGTGTCCAGCATACAAACGCAATAACAGCACCTAATCCGATCAGGCCAATAACTACCAAAGGCAGCTTAAGTAGTATATCCTCGCTAATAATTATCTTAGTGGCGTTGATGCCTATAAGGGCCAAGATCAAGATGAAAGCCAGGAAATAAAGGACTATGGGCAAGACAATGGCCACCATTCTCCTTTTCGATATCATACGTTACATTTTGTATAAGTGATTTATAACTTTTGTCATCACAAGTAACTGTGTTTTTCATGCCACCCATACAATTATTTCCACCCAAATTCAATCAAGAACAGGAACTAAATAACCTACTCGATAATCTGGAGCGACAAATGCAAAGATATTATGGTGAGAATATGAATTCACCAAGAATCCAAGAATTTTTAGCCTGGTTCAATGAGAAAAAAACAATGTTAGCAGAGCAATTCCAGCAAGACCTGAAAGATGGAAAGATAAAAGGTAAAATCGAAACAGAGCAGGCCTTTAAAAGTATAGTCTCTTTCTGGCTAGGTGTTCAATATGCCGCTTTCACAGGCTCAAAATTCGTTCAGTCCAATCCAATACCAACAATTCCTGTAATGGGAATGTATGAAGCGAATAAATATGGTTCAATACACGGTGGATTCGACACTATATCTAAGGAACTTTTCTTCACTTCAACCGACTCATTGAAAAAATCCGCTTTAAGCGAACTTGACACACTTGAAAATGAATTCTCAATAGTTCTGATATGGTTCAACATGGGCCTGCATGAGGGGGCTCATGCATTAGGCTATATGTTCAAAAAAACTGATAAGATGCTGTCCGAGTTTGCAACTGCATACCTGACCTTATCCAACGGATTGCCAATTCTCCAAGAGGATTTAGGGCTAAAGGCCTTAGGGCTCGCCTCAGGGGTCAGGTCACTGCCCATCAACAGTAAACTTTTAGGCTCAATCAGGAACTCTGACCATTACTATTGGAATGAATATCTAGAATACCTATTCGCCCCATGGGTTTTCAAACACATTGGAAACAAAATAGATGTATTTCAATTTGAGGCAACGTCTCTTGATGAACAAATATCCAGAAAACCTATCATTCCTAGAAGTTTGGCTAGGCTATATCATTATTTTTTAGGAATGCGTAAAAAAGGAGCCAAGGTTTCAGAAAGCATCGATTATTTGACAAGGACTTTTTTCAAGGATTCCAATGTTGATGACCCTGTCTTAATGCAGAAAATGAAA
Source organism: Microcaldota archaeon (assembly GCA_016207225.1). Taxonomy (GTDB): domain Archaea; phylum Micrarchaeota; class Micrarchaeia; order Burarchaeales; family JACQQB01; genus JACQQB01. Next base: position 5,094 of record JACQQB010000035.1, read on the forward strand.
CTAGTTTTCACATGGATTTATTCCTACATGTCCATAAAGAAAGACTACATGAGCAAGGAAGATTTCAGGGAATTCCTGTCCAAACTTGTGGAACAACTGAACAAAACTTTTGGCGAGCCTGAAAATCTAAACATACCTAAAGGTTATGCAAACTTCGATATGCACTTAAGGCCGGTAAAAATAACTTAAACTCTTAATCCTGAAAGTATGAGCTCCACAGCTATCCCTGCCAATAGCAATCCAATTACCCTGGACAAGGAGCTAAGCAGTCTTTTACCCAATAAATTATAGATGAAACTAGCGTTCCTTAAACTTAACCAGCACAAAACTAAAGATACGATGGCAGCACTGAGCGTTACAAGAGGACCATACGTGCTGACTAAAACAATGCTCGTTGTAAGTGCACCCGGACCAGTAATCAACGGTACTCCAATTAAAACAGCCGCAACACTAACTTCCTCTTCCTCTCTTGCCAAAGCATAACCCAAAGCTAGCTGTATACCAATAAGCAGGAGTATTACCCCTCCTCCAATCTGGAAACTTTTGAATGAAATCCCGAACAGGTCAAGTATCCCGTCACCAAATAATATGAACAGGATCAAGAATGCGCTTGCAACAATCGTTGCAGTATTGGCAGCCTTGGACCTTTCCTTCTCATCAGACCTTATTTTTTTTAGCGTTTTCTCGAATTTTTCAGGCAGAAAGTCTTCGAAGTTGTCAAAAACGCCGGGATCTTTCTTGCTCACCATGAGGATGTCGCCGCTTATGTTGAGTATCACCCTGTCGCCCTCCTTCACACCCATCTTC
>JACQQB010000036.1 GCA_016207225.1 Microcaldota archaeon
ATTCTATTGAATCCAAAATTAATCCAGCAAGTTTATTCTTAGTGGCTCTTTTTTTTACTACTTCATTCTTTCTACCAATAATCCAAATCTCATTCTCCTCACTCGCAAAACCTGCATTCGATTTGGAAACATCATTGGCCACAATCAAATCTCCGTTTGCTTTAGCCAACTTCTTCCTGGCAGTTTCAACCAGCTCTTTTTCACTCACATTACTTTCTGCTTTAAATAAAACCAGTTTAGCTTTCCTATACTTCTTCTTAATAGATTCACTTATCTTAATCGTTGGAACTATAGTTATACTAAGTGATCTTTCAGAGCTAATTTTTCCTCTAACTCTCTTAGTCCTAAAGTCTGTAGGGGCACCTGCCAAGACATAGATATCCGCTTTGTTTCCCAAAACCTGCTTATGCATCTCTTCAGTGGTTTCAGCTTTTATTGCTTTTATATAACGAGGAATTTCAATATCTACGTGTCCATGTATTAAACTTACATCTGTTCCTCTTAGCCAGGCTTCCCTTGCAATCGCCAAGCCCATTTTACCAGAACTCGGGTTTGAGATGAATCGTATATCATCAAGGTATTCCCTTGTGGCACCTGCAGTTACAACAACTTTCTTGCCACGCATATCCTTTTTACCCAACGCTCTAATCACATAATCCACTATCTCTTCGCTATTTGGGATTTTAGCCTTTCCTTCCTCTACTCTCGGTTCTATAATCTCTATTTCATTTTTCAGAAGTTTTTTTACATTTTCAGCAACGAATGGATTTGCATACAATGAATAGTGCATTGCAGGAACAAACATTACTTTGATTCCAGAACCCAAAGCTGTGGATATAACGGTAGTTACAGTGGTGTCATCTATCCCACACGCAACCTTGCTTATTGCATTGGCAGTTGCAGGGGCGACCAGGATCAAGTCTGCTCTCTCCTTGTGCTCTCCGGCTAACCTGATATGCTCCAGCTCCCCTGTCAACTCTTCAACTACCTTATTTCCTGTTGCCCACTCAAGTAAATTTGGGTTGATTATTTTACCAGCATTTTTACTGGTTACACAAATGACATCAGCACCGTGCCTGATCAGCTCTCTAGCGATCTCCACGCTCCTGAATGCAGCTACGCTTCCACACACGCACAGGACAATCCTTTTGTTCTCTAGCTCATTTCCCTTAGAACTCAATATCTCTCTGTTATGGTTTTGCACTTCAATTACCCAGAATGCTTTTTTATCAAATAGGCAATAACATCCTCTAACCCATAAAGCTTTGCAAATGCCCTTGCTTCCTGCTGGTCCCAAACGCTTTCTTTCCCGTAACTGGATAAATAAACATCGTACAAGGCATTCTTGCTGCTTCTTCCCATGATCTCAAAACTTCCTTTAAACAGCTTAACCATGACCTTGCCGCTTACGATCTCCTGCGTTTTATCCACGAATGCATCAAGCTCCTCTTTAAGAGGGCTGTACCAGCCGCCTTCATAGACTATCTTGTTCCATAGCTGGTCAACAGTCGGCTTGAAATTCAACTCATTTGCGGTTAGGATAAACTTCTCCAGCTCCCCGTGTGCTGTTATGATTATGCTTGCAGCAGGAGCTTCCATTCCCACTCTGATCTTCAGGCCAACAGTCTTGTCCTCTATGGTGTCAATCCTGCCTATCCCGTTTGCACCAGCAACCCTGTTTAAGACGGATATCACTGAGGTTCCAACCTCATCTGTTATCAACTTTCTTTTACTGTCCAAAATCCTAATCGCTATCGGGATGCCCCTTGCAAATTCCAGTTCCACGTATGTCGGTTTATCTGGGGTTTTTTCAACCGGGGTTGTCCACCTGAATGCTTCCTCCGGTATCTCCTTTTCTGGGTTTTCTATGGGTCCGGACCTGACAACCCTTCCCCATAAATTCTCATCCTTTGAGAACTGCGGCATTTCAGCCTCTTTTATAAAACGCTTTTTCAGGGCATAATCTATCTCTTCATCTCTCTGTATGTCCCAATCCCTTATAGGTGCGATTATCCTTAAATGGGGAGCCAAAGCCCTGACCCCGTTGTCAATCCTTATCTGGTCGTTTCCTCTTCCAGTGCCTCCATGTGCCACAGCCTGTGCATTCTCCTTGATGGCAGTCTCCACAAGGTACTTGACCAATAAAGGTCTTGAAAGAGCCTCGCTATTCAGGTAGCCTTCATGCAAACAATTAGTTTTTATTGCCCTGTAGATGTAATCCCTGACAAACTCATCCTTCGAACTTACAGTATAATGCTTTTTAGAACCAAGTGACTTGGCTTTCCTCTCAATTTCCTTTAAGTCTCTGCCTTCCCCCAAATCCAGGGTTACGGTTATTATCTCAATTCCCAGGTCCTTAAGCAGAGAAGCAACTATGCTACTGTCCAAGCCACCAGAATAGGGGACAATGCATTTTTTCACGTCCCTGTATTCCTTTGAAAACTTTTGTTTTATTTTTTCCAAAACCATTCTCAATCACTTTCACCATACCTAATCTTGTAGGCAGTGGTGTACTGCAAGCCATATAATTTGGTGAATGCTCTCCCTTCCTCCTGGTTGAAGACTGAGCCTTTGTCATACGTGGCTACGTTTATGTTGTACAGCGCATTCTTGCTGTCCCTTGCAACGACAGACGCACTTCCCTTATACAACTTGACCAGGACTTTGCCTGTGACTACTTTCTGTGTTTCATCCATGAATATGTCCAGCTGTCTTTTTAACGGTGAATACCATTTACCAGTATACACCAAATCTGCCCACAAATTGTCCACATACGCCTTGAAGCTAAGTTCATCCTTGCTTAAAACATATTTCTCCAGGTCCTTGTGCGCATTCAATATTGCTATTGCTGCGGGTGATTCATAAACCTCCCTGGTCTTAAAGCCAATAACCCTGTCCTCCATGTGCTCTATCCTTCCAACCCCATTCTTGCCGGCTATCTCATTGAGTTTTTTTATGATATCGATTCCTTTCGCATTGTCTATCTCCTTTTTATTCTCATCCATGACTTTCATAGTTATTGGGATACCATTTTCAAACTCTAATTCTGCATAAGTCGGCTTATCAGGAGCCTTTGTCGGGTTGACAGTCCATTCGTAGGCATCCTCCGGAACTTCCTGGTCCGGGTATTCTATCGGCCCGCATTCTATTGACCTTCCCCATAAATTCTGGTCTATTGAATACGGTTTTTTCTTGGTTATCGGTATTGGAAGGCCCTTCTCACTGGCATAGTCTATCTCTTCATCCCTGAACAAGCCCCATTCCCTCACTGGCACGATAACATGTAAATTGGATAATGCTTTAACTCCGTTGTCAATCCTTATCTGGTCGTTTCCTTTCCCGGTGCTTCCATGGGCCACAGCCTGTGCATTCTCCTTCTTGGCTATTTCAACCAAATACTTGACAATTAGTGGTCTGCCTAAAGCTGTTGCATTCGGGTATGTGCCTTCATACAAGCAATTTCCCTTAATTGCCTTACTTATATAATCAGTTGCGAACTCCTTGGTAACATCTATTGCATAATGTTTTTTGATTTTCAGAAATTCCTTTGCTTTCTGCTCTATTGCTTTCAAATCCTCATGCTGGCCCATCTCCAGGGTCATGGTAACGACTTCAATTCCCATTTCATGCAATAATGAAGCAATCACAGTAGTATCCAATCCACCTGAAAATGCCAAGACACATTTCTTAATCTCAGTATATTCAGGAGTAATCTTCTGCTTAACTTTATCTAAAAGCGACATTTCTAATTCACCTCACTCTGTATTCCCCGTGTATTCTTTTGGATCCAACATTTTTAAAACTAGCCCTTTATTTTATGGCGTCGAGCAGGCCGTGAGCATAATTTATGCATCCAAATGCAGTCAGGTAATCTTTTTTCTTCAAGTAATACTGCGCATCCACACAATATCTTCTTGCAAGATCGAATATCTCCTCCTCTTTCTGATTCTTCGGCTTTAGTTTTTTCAAATTCTCATTCAGGAGCCTAATGTCATTCCCGATCCTTTCCTCAGGCCTTTCGACTTTAGCTGACATACAAATATTAACCTCTCCAAATAAATCCACATACTTTAGTATGTGGTAACAATATAAAAACACTAGTTCTGGCATGTTG
>JACQQB010000037.1 GCA_016207225.1 Microcaldota archaeon
AGGCTAGGCTCCATACTTCTATCCTCGATTCTAAAACGCATTAAAGGAAAGCACATGCTCATCTAGGCTTCGGTACTACCATTTCCCTTTCTGTTGGATAGAAACTCTTTATTCTCACTGTCTCGACTCCTTTGGTCTTCCAGAATACCTCTGCAAACTTATTTACACTCTGAAGCAATTCCTCTGCCGCTTGCAGATTAATTTCCTGCCTTGCCTTAGAGCCAAGCTTCATTATTTTCCAAACAAGTTCATGTATCTCTGGATTCGCTTGTGCATGCTCAGGCTTGAAATAATCTCCCCATATTATCCTCACTTCATGCTTGCAAAGCTCAGAATGCTTCTCCTTAGTATCCGTGTACCTTGCAAGCTTATGTACAAAATTCTGCCTTTCCTCAGGTGTTGAATTTGCCGTTGGCTTTGGCAAATCGTTAATCAATAAAACCATTCTTATGACTGTATGTGCTGCAATCTGTGCAGCCTGCGGGTCATAAATACCACATGGAATATCACAGTGCGCATAAGCTACTTTGGCTGGAAATATCTGGTCAATTAACTTGAATAACGTATGAATTTTCATAACTCCACCTCACTCAACTATTAACTCTAAACTATTAAAAACCATTTCTCCGCTGATTGCAGAACTTATCGATTTATCAACTAGCCAAGATCTCTTTTTTCAATTTTTACTGGGTATTCACCAGTTAAGCAGGCAGTACATAGATTGTTCTTTGGTAAGCCTATGGCCTCGATTAAACCTTCAATGGTCATATAGTTCAAAGAATCGACACCAATCTCTTTTTTTATCTCCTCAACACTCTTGCCACTTGCTATAAGCTCTTTTTTGGTTGGAAAGTCTATTCCCATATAACACGGAGATATTATTGGCGGGCAGGAAATAAGCAAATGAATCTCTTTGGCTCCGGCACTCCTTAACAACTGGGCTATCTTGTTTATTGTCGTTCCCCTCACAATACTATCATCCACCAAAGCTATTTTTTTGCCTTTAACAATAGACCTAACAGCGTTTAACTTTAGTTTTACAGAACTCTTCCGTCCTTTAACTGTGGGCATTATGAAAGTCCTGTAAACATACCTGTTTTTGATCAAGCCCTCAGCCATCCTTTTTCCACTGGCAACAGAATAACCATAAGCAGTACTCCTACCACTATCTGGTATTGGTACAACAACATCCACATCCAGCTTATAAAGCTCAGCCAACTTCTTCCCCAACCTCTCCCTCACATCGTAAATATCCTTACCCTCAAATATGGAATCAGCCCTTGCAAAATAAACAAATTCAAACATACAATGTGCTCTTCTATTTCCCTTCAAAGCCTTTTTGCTACTTACCTTATCATCTATTATAACAATCTCCCCAGGCTCTATCTCTCTAACGAACTCGGCCTCAACTGCATCCAATGCCGCTGTCTCGCTTGCCACAACATATCCATCCTTCCTTTTGCCTAGGCACAATGGCCTAAACCCCAAAGGATCCCTGGCTGCAACTACTTTTCCATCTCCAGTCAGGATGGTTAAGGAATAAGCTCCTTCTAACTGCGACAAAGCATTCTTCACAACTTCAAACACATCATTAGACTTAGAAAGCTCCTTGGCTATCAAATGGGCTATAACTTCTGCATCAGTTGTACTTGTAAATATCCTGCCCTCTTCCTCCAACCTCTCCTTTAAGCTATTGTAATTGGTCAAATTTCCGTTAAAGCCCAATGCAATTTCAACTTTAGGTGCCTTGAAATAAAACGGCTGTGCATTCTCAAACAAAGAGCCGCCGGTTGTTGAATACCTAACATGTCCGATCCCCCGGTTCCCCAACAAACCCTGAAGCTTCTTATCATCAAAAACTTCCCCAACCAGGCCCATATCTCTGTGGACTCTTAAACTAGAACCGTCAAAAGTAGCTATGCCGCAAGACTCCTGTCCGCGGTGCTGAAGAGCCATCAATCCAGCATATATGTCCAGTGCAATTTCCCTATCAGAAGCTATACCAAAAACTCCACATTTCCCCTTAACCAACTCGCTCATATAACATATATGGTATAACGTTCATAAATCCTTTTGCCGATTGTATAATTCCAATTTTTTAAGGTTTTCGTAACTTGCTAAACTGTTAACACAATAACCACATTAAAATTTTTCATAAGCATTTGGCTTTAGTCTACTAACACTACGGACTAATTCAGCAGCCCACCTGAACACATCATGTTCTTTCACTTCCTCTCTCATCTTACTCATTCTTGTCCTCTTTTCCTCATCACTCATAACAAGAGCTTTTAGAATGGAATTTTTAATTTCTTCAACAGAATAAGGGTTAATCATAATTGCATCCTTAAGTTCATTAATCGAACCGGCGAACTTGCTCAATATCAAAACTCCGGGATCCCCATTTCTAGCCGCAACAAACTCCTTTGATACCAGATTCATTCCGTCATGGAGGGAGGTTATCAAGCAAATCTGGCCCATTTTCAAATATTTTATCAGTCCATCTCTCTCTATGAAATCAGAGATAAAAACCACAGGTTTCCACGCACCTTCGGAATACTGCCAGTTGATCTTATCTACTAAATTCAACACTCTCTCCCCATGCACCTGGTACTCGTAAACATGCGCTCTGGTAGGAGATGCCACCTGCACAAACACGAATTTTTTCCTTAATTCCGGGTGTTCGCTAAGCAACTCCCTTATTGCCAATAACTTTTCAGGAATTCCTTTCGTGTAATCCAGCCTATCAACCCCAACAACTACCGGCATGTCGCCTTTTATACCATGATATCTCTTTAATTTTTCAATTTCGCCTTCAGATATCCCGCCGGATATTCTGGAAACATTCTCAAAATCAATGCTTATGGGGAAATCCCTTATCCTTGTTTCCCTATTCTTAAAAAAAATCGAGGATGAGATCCTATCTATCCTCGCTTCCAACGTCTGGTCCACACAATCCATAAAATTAGCGGCAAACTCCTTAGTCTGAAAGCCTATCAGGTCATTCATTAACAAGCCTTCCAGAATCTCCTCAGCCCAAGGGCATATCTTGAATATTTCGGGACCTGGCCATGGAATATGCCAAAAATGAACACCTATTGTTTCTGGCCGTTTCTCCTTAACATATTTTGAGCAAAAGCACATGTGGTAATCATGTGTCCACACAAATGCATCCTTCTCCTTTATTTCTGATAAAACAGCATCGGCAAAAATTTTATTTGCCTCCTTGTACTGCTCCCAATCTCTTTTTGAAAATCTCGGCCTAACATAAACGAAATGGCAAAGTGGCCAAAAAAGCCTGTTTGAAATACCATTCAGGTACCCATCAACAATGCTCTTGCTCAAGGAAACCCTTTTTAGCGCATAGTTCGGAGAATCGGGCGGAACATTTACCTTGCCTTCACTGTCCACGACCTCTTTATCCGCATCGCCTGCCCCGTAGGCTACCCACAAACCGCCACAGGCTTCCATTATCGGATCCAGTGCAGTTACTAAGCCGCCTGCAGCATATTTCCACTTAACTTCCCCTTCAATGTAAGTGGTTATGTACGGCTCGCTATGGGAAACAGTTACTAAAAGCCTGTTACCTATTGTTTGTTCTATAAGTCCCTTCAGGCGCTGCCTATTCATTCCTCTCCCCCCCTGGCATTTTTTCGATATACACCGATCTTTTTGGGAACGGTATCTCTATCCCTTCCTCCTCAAACCTCTCATGCAATGATTTTATGAACTCATGCGTCACCAAGTACTTGTCCACATATTCCTCAACCCTGAGTATTGCCGAAAGCTCAATTCCAGAATCCGCGAACTTCCCATACCTTACAAAAGGTTCAAAGCCTATTACTGCACCCCTGGTGTTTTTCAACACATCTTTTGATACCTCTACGACTACTTCCTCTACTTTCCTAAGGTCGCTTCCATATGCAACAGAAACAGGAATAACCAAGCCCATCTCCTTGGAAGGGGAACAATAATTTGTTATAATGCTCTGGGCCAGCTTTGTATTGGGGATTATCACAAGGTTGTTGGCCAGGGTCCTTATATGCGTACTTCTCCACCCGATTTTGTCCACATACCCCTCGTCCCCGCTATCCAGCTTAACATAATCTGATAATTTTACCGGCCTGTCTGCAGTTATGTAAATACCCGCAAAGAAATTGGCCAGCGTATCCTGAAATGCCAGCGCAACAGCCAAGCCCGCAATACCCAAGCTTGCTATCAAAGGGGTTACCTGCACGCCAAAATTATCAAGAAGCATCACTAGGCCTATTATTACAACCACCAAGCTCAACAATCTCTTCAGGGTTGGCAGTATTTCACTAACTCCTATTTTTGTTTTTGGCGCAGCCTCCTGCGAATACCAATCCAAAATCTCATGTACAAGCCTCCATGAAAATACCATCCCAATCAAAATCAAAAGCCCCATGAAACCCCTGTCCAATAACAAAACATAGCCCCGTATTTCGGGCAATCCCAAGAGTGCTATGTAAATGCCTGAACCAATAATGGTAAAATACAAAGGATCCTCAACACTTTTCACTATCCTGTCATCCAGCGTTGTCTTGGTTTTGCTGGTCAATTTTTCCATATAACTCTTAAAAATAAACATAACAACACGTGCCACTATTACTGCGGCTATTATTATCAATACTGCATTCAGCAACTTCGAAGCCAGGAATTCCTCAGTTATTATATTAAATGCCTCAACCACACTACCACCCATACGGATAAATCAAAAATAAACAAGCTTTCCAGTTTATTCTAACTACTCTTAAAAAAACAAGCTATAAAAAGATATTGGATTTTTACGTCGACAATTCACACACTCTACTGCCACGATCAGCGAACATCACACACAAAACACTATTTTTCCTTCCTTCCCCAGTCCTTTTTAGTTTCGCAAGTTGGCAAAAGACACATCTCAAACTGCCTCTTTCCCTTCCTTCTCACCTTAATCATAGGAGTCTTGCAAGAAGGGCAAACTGCACCAGTAGGCTGTATGAACGCTCCTTGCGGCAATGGATAAATGTTCTTGCAATCAGGATAACCCGAACAGCCCACAAACTGCTTTCCTTGTCTTGAGAACATCTTTCTCAAACTATTTCCGCACAACCCACACTTACC
>JACQQB010000043.1 GCA_016207225.1 Microcaldota archaeon
CTGGAAATTTTGAAGAAATAGTCGTTAAAACATTCTTTAACTGGTCATATTGCTCTACTTTAGGAGGTTCTTGAACAGGTTTGGCCAAAACAGGCCTCTTTATCTTTTTTAGGTCTTTTTTCTCTAAGTCTGCCATCATTCATCACTTTCTCGGCTTTTTCTGTCCCTCTTCTTCTTTTTAACAATCTTATTATTATCTCTTTCCTCCTCCGTTTTCGGTGTTTCTTCCTGAGCTTCAGTTTGCTCCTGCACCTCCTGTCCTTCTGGTACAGGTTCCTGCGGGGCCGTCTCTTGTGCTTGCTGCTGGGCTTCTTCCTGCTGAAGTGTACTCATCAAATCCATGTCATACTGGACAGCAGCAATTATTTTCTCAATTTTCTTAATATCATTCAGCATGTCCCTATGGCTCTTGGTTATTATGCTCCTTGGTGAGAATTCTATCGGAGTCCCTTCTGTCGAAATTTTGGTTACTATCTCTTTTTCCATCAGCTTCTTCTCTAGCTGTTTTACCCTTGCAACCAATTCCGAATAACTAACCTGCCCTTCCTCTTCCATATCACTCACTTAAAGGAGCATCTTTCTTAACAAGCTCCAGAATCTCAGAGGGTGATGAATAATAATTAGCGACAATCTTTCCCACAATATCCACATCCGAGTAGTTCTTTTTAACCATCCACTTCAAAACACCTGACTTTTCTTCCATATCGTCTCTCACTTCCTTCAACGTCAGGCCTGCATACAGCTCCAGTGTTTCTATTAATGAATACAGCTCACCAGATTCCTTCAATTGGTCGTTCTTTATATCCCACCTGTAAAGTACACTTGCCTCTCCATCCTTATGCATCTCCGCAAACTCCAGGGTTCTTCTCAGGCCAAGTCTTCTGTGCCTAATCTGTACAACTATGCCGGAAAGTGAGCCAAGGACACTTTTTGGAATGTTCAGCGGCTCATTCACCAACCTTGAAACTGCCTCATAAGAATTGTCTGCATGTATTGTGGAGTATACACTGTGCCCGGTATGCATTGCCTCAAACAATATTTCTGCTTCCCTTTGCCTTCTTACCTCACCCACAACCAGCCTGTCTGGCCTCTGCCTCAAGGCATTAACGAGCAGATCCAGCATCGTTATCTCTCCTTTTCCTTCAGCATTGGGTTCCCTGGTTGTCATCGGTATCCACTGCAGAAATTGCGGCAATGTCAACTCCCGGGTATCCTCTATGCTTATTATCCTGTGATTCGGTGGGAACAAGCAGGCAAGGGCGTTCAGGAAAGAAGTCTTACCGCTTCCCGTGCCTCCAGCAACTAACAATGAAAGTTCATTCTGTATGCAGAGCCAAACCAGGGAAGCTACTTCAGGACTTATTGTTTTATTGGCAATCAGGATCGGGATTGTCCAAGGATTCTTGGAAAACTTTCTTATCGTTATCGTATTTCCACAAGCAGATACTGGACTGAGTGTTGCGTTAACTCTCTCACCACTCGATAAATGTGCATCCATCAAAGGATTCAGTGTGTTGATCTGTTTGCCTATCTTCCTCCCGATAGTCGAAGCGTAATCATAAATTGCATCTTCTGATTTTAGCTGAATGTTTGTCCTGCACCAGCCGTGCTTTTTATGGTATATCCAGACTGGTGAAGAAGACCCATTTATTGCGATTTCTTCAAGCATCTCATCATGCATTGGTATCTCCAACTCACCTAAGCCCAAAGTATTCTGAATCAGATAAGAAGCCAAAACTTTCTTTGTGTCCTCCTGCAGCGAAGGAAAATGTCTCCCGATAACACTTGCAGCCTTTTCCTCAAACTTTCTTTTAACCGTAGCCGTCTGCTTAGGGTCTACTATCTCCGTTATGTCCAGCTTAACTTCGGTTATCAGCTCGCCTTTTACTAATGTATTAAGTATGATCTTGGTTCCTTCTGCTAAGCCTGGAATCTGTATGGTGTAGGTAGGAACAAAATCCTTCAGGGTCTTTGCCACCCTTACGTTTACATTAATGCCCTCGGCATCAAAAGAATAAGAATCCAAAACCTTTTCTTGCCCAAAATTTTCCGGAGCTTTATTCAACCAAACCACCAAAAGATGTAGTCTTTTAGGTTTAAGCTATTTAAAAACTTGCTTTGTCCTTAAAATCAGGCTCCTCCCTTGCTCTCCTTTCCTGTTTCCTGGGCTAGCATTTTCTTAACCATCACCAAGAGTCTCTTCCTCTTTTCTTCATAAAGCTCTTCCTCCTTCACGTTGGCAGTAACTTTTTCCTTCAACTTTTGTATTTCCGGAGTTGTTTGAATGTTCAGCAAAGAAACTTCTTTTGCCAGGACTGTCAACTGCCTGGTAATCTTATTCTTTTCAAGCTGGATTTCATTAGTGATGTTGCTCAGTTCTTCTAACTCTGGCTTTTTGGCGAGCAATGATTCCACACTCTCAATTATGGACCCTGCCTCCTGCATGCTCCTTGCCAAATCCTGCTCAGCCTTTGCCAATCCTGCCTCAACTTCTGAATAAGCCGAATCGAGTTCTTTTATATCAGTATCATAGTCTCTCTTCAACTTCTTGATCTTACTTATCTCATCCTCACATGATTCATTCAGGCTAGAATAAACTTTCTGTAATTCCCTTAGCTTATTGTACGCTTTTTCAACATCATCTATCGATGTCCTTTCTTTTATTGCAGCAATTTCAGTACGCAACTTTTCCAAGCGCTTCTGTATACCGTCCAGGCTTAATGTATATCTTTTTAGGTCCTCCTCACTTCTCTGGGCTAACTTACTGTACCTGGAGAATATGCTCTGTTTTTCCTCTTGCAAGGTTCTGTAAGTCTCCTTAGCTTTTCTTACTGCCTGGATCTTCTCATTGAATCCTCCAAGAAATTTTCCCAACTGCACTTGCATACTGTCTAATCCCGGGTCTTCCAGCCTGGCCAGCAAAAACTGGACTTCTTTCCTTATCTCCTCTTTCTGCTCCTGGAATGCCTCAGACCTGCGAAGAAGTTCCTTGGGCTGTACGCCTACCCAAGCTAAATAGACCTTTGTAAGCTTATACTCGATTTTCAGTATTCCTTCATCTTCAAGGATATGTGCCCATTCCTCTATTGTTTCTGCGGGTATACCCAGCTTCAAGGCAGCATCGCTGAGCTCCACTTTCTTGACTGAATGAACTAGTTTGATTAAGCTGTCAACACCCGTGCTTATCAGAGCATCATCAATGGCCATGTTGTAAATTCTATCTTCAATATTATTAAGGTTTGTTGTCCCACTGCAAAAAGCGTAGAAACGATTATATTCCCCAATGAGTAAATTGTTGTGCATCTTATTTTGGTGGTTCAATATGGCTAACCAATTCCTAGCACACTATCCGTTTACATCCGAAGCAAAGAATTTTGTAGCAGAGCAGAAGATTGATTTGAATTATGACCTGTTGGAAATAAGCAAGGCAAGGGTCATAAGCGCGCTTAAGGATGGCCAGATACCATCCATGGACACACAGGTTGAAGAGGCATTAAAGCTTGAGATCTGCTCCTACGCTGTTTCAAGAATGCTAGTCTCCTTGCTTAAGAGCAAGTTTTATGTCAGCAGGTATTCGATTGCAGAAGCAAAGAGGGCTAGTTCATACCTGAAAGTTGATTCGGATGAGAACCTGGCTAAAGTCACAAGGGAATTCAACATAGGCTGGAATAAAGGCTCTATGCAAGTCTCGGATTACTTGGCATATGCCCCAAGGGCATTGGAATATAAACTCATCAACAAGCACCTGAGCAACGGGCTTGTTTCCCTGACCCGGAATGAATTCATACGTGTAATTGAAGAAGCAATCAGAAAGCATATTGAGAGCTCCTTACCCATAAATGAGCAGGCCATTCCTTCCCAAGTTCAGGCTTTGGTAGCAGAGGTGAAAAAAGCACTGCCACAAGAAACAGCTAAAATCACCATTCAGCCACAGAAAGGGGAATATGCCCCTTGCATTAAAAAACTTCTTGAAGACCTCAAGAACAGTGAAAACCTACCTCATATTGCACGCTGGTCCCTGGCGGTTTACCTGATCCATAAAGGTGTGGATGTAGATTCAATCGTCAACCTATTCAAAACAGCTCCTGACTTCAATGAAAAAGTAACCAGGTACCAGGTCGAATATGTTAAGAAGAGGGGCTATAAAATGCCAAACTGCTCTGTAATAATGTCATATGGCTTATGTGTTGCACGCTGCAGGATAAAAAATCCACTGGAATTCAAGTGATCCCATGGAACAAAATTACATAAGGCAAAAATTCCAAGAGTATTATCAAAAGAATCCGATAGAGTGGCCACCAGAAGTCTCAAGAAGAGAATTCGGCTTTGGCAGCTGGGAGAAAAAAATAGAATCAAGGCATTCCAGATTCTCAGACTACACTGAACTCAAGAATTACCTGGTCAGGAATACCCCATTCTTCATTTCTTACTCTACTGCTTACTATGAATTTCCTGACGCCAGGCCAATGGAACGGAAAAACTGGCTTAAGGCTGACTTAGTCTTTGATTTAGATGCGGATCAATTGAAATTAAGTTGTTTAGCAACTCACACAAAAGACTTCCCATGCGATAATTGTTTGGAAAAAATAAAACTGGAAGCGATTAAATTGGTTGAGGAATTCCTTGTCACGGACTTGGGGTTTTCTAAAGATGACATAACGATAAACTTCTCAGGGAACAGGGGTTACCACGTACATGTTTTTGATAAGAAAATCCAGAAATTAAATGCCGATGCCAGGCGTGAACTCATAGATTACGTATGTGGTACTGGCTTAAATTTTGATTCGCTATTCTATCTGAATGAAAACAGGCTGCTCGGCCCAAAAACTAACGATGGGGGCTGGTCCGGCAAAGTTGCCAATCATGTAATCAACCTGGTCAGGAGCGGAAGCCCAACACTGCCTGCAAAACTAAGGAAAAATGAAGAAATCAAAAATAAGGTCATAACTGGCATAGCGAATGGAAATTGGGATGTGGTGGCCATCCCTAAAAAACAAGAACTCTGGAAAAATCTCCTGGGTGGTGTTGGTGTGGCATTAGGGGATAAGATAGACCAGAATGTAACTGGAGACGTAAGTAAGCTTATACGCCTAGCCAACAGTCTGCATGGAGAAACTGGTCTAATAGCGAAAATAGTCAAGGATATAAACAACTTCGACCCTTTAAAACATGCAACTGCCTTTGGGAATCAAGAAGTAAAAGTAGAAATATCTAACGCACCAAAATTTAGAATAGGGGATCAATACTACGGTCCATACAATAATAACACAACAAGCCTGCCGGAAGTTGCTGCAATTTATTTAATCTGTAAAAAAAGAGCCAAATTGGCCAAATAGGTTTTGCTATGGTTGACATTAGCTATGATGAACTTCGCAGAATACAGGCAAGAGAAAGAAGTGAGCCTAGCTTAGTCGAACTCAGGCCTGACTTTTATCCTAAGATCAAGGAGTTACTCCAGGAGTTGAACCTGGGGCTCAAGAAAAATTTCTCAATAGCTGCAGCTAAGGAATATGAAAACACTATAAAAATATTAAGGGATGTAGTATCGAAAAGAGAGCAAAAAATACTAGGAGCATCCCTCAATGTAGCTCGTGGGGACTACGTGATTAAGAACTACCTCAAGGAGGAGGAAGAGTTATTAAACAATATAGTAAAAATATTAAAAGATA
>JACQQB010000039.1 GCA_016207225.1 Microcaldota archaeon
CAGCTCTTGCAGAAAAGTTTTATACGCTGAGTCATTAGACCACCTTGTGAGAGTTTAGCTGACTTCCCTCTTCTTTAATTTTAGAACTTCAGATAATGTGCTTCCCCGTTTGATTTCTTCCCTGACACGCATTTCCTTTTCCATTACATCCTTGGCCCTGCGGGCAATCTCAAGGGCTATTTCCTGAGGTATTACGATTACACCGTTTTCATCAGCTACTATGTAGTCACCCTGCCTTACATTTGTTCCGCCACAGGTGATTTCAATCCCCAATTCACCAAAACCCTTTGGTTCTCCTGCAGTCGGAGTGATTGATTTGGCAAAGGCTGGAAATTTTAATTTTCTGATTTCATCAACGTCCCTTATTGCCCCATCGATTACAACGCCTGCTAGTTTTCTTTTTATGCAGCTCCAGGTAGCAAGTTCTCCCCAGACTGCTTTTTCAGATCCGTGGGCATCTATGACTATTATGTCGCCTTGAGAAGCCTGCTCTATGGCTTCAACCGGCTTGGCCCAGTCACCTGGAGCCGTTCGAACTGTAAACGCTCTTCCGACAAGTTTAGTTCCGGGAACAATTTGCATTATTCCCCCCATCTCTCCTTTCTTCTGCAGGGCATCTGAGATGTTAGGTGTAGGAATTGCCATTAGGAGTGAAATTATGTCTTCCATTGGGGATTTGGACATTTTTTCTACTTTCATTCTTTGAATCGCTTCATGGATTTCTTTGGCTGACTTCCCGGCATCCGGAGATTTAGTTATCGCCCCACCAACTATGATGAAGTCGGCGCCTGCTTTTGCGGCAATTGCCGCTGTTTTTGCAGTCAGACCGCCGGCAACTGCGATCTTAACTTTGGAATTTCTGAATTGCTTGAGGACTTCCTTAAAAACCTCAAGGATGTTTTCTCCGCTCATTTGCTGGTCTATGCCAACATGGATGCAGATGTAACCGATATCCATTTGTGCTATTTTTCTGCATCTTTCTTTGCTTACATTAGTTAAGTCAACCATTACCGCGGCACCGTAACGCCTTCCTGCTTCGACTGCCTCTTTAATAGTGGAATCGCTTGCTGCACCTAGAACAGAAATTGCATTTGCACCTGCCTTAGCGGCAATCTCAACTTCAAGTGCCCCAGTATCCATTATTTTCATGTCTGCAAAGATTTTTTTATCTGGAAAGAGTTTCTTTAGTTTTCTTATTACATCAAGACCCTCACTCTTAATCAGCGGAGTGCCTGCCTCAATCCAGTCAACGTGTTTGGCTGCTTCTTTGGCTATTGCTATTGCTCTCTCTAGATCAACAAAGTCGAGTGCTAATTGAAGTGCTGGCATGTGTTACCCCAGGAGTATATAGGAGAATTAGGTTTTTTAGGTTTCTCATTGGCTTAAGAGAGGAACGCAAGTCATTTTCTAAGCGTTGGAGACCATCTGGGTATTCTTGGAACTAACCATGAATCATAAAGGGAATGGAGCGGTCTTGAATCAGGACTAAATCTCATTGAGCTACACGGTTTCCATGTCCCTGAGTCTGGATCAATAGATAAGCGTGCACTTGGTTTGTGGGGTCTGTCAGTTTGGGATGGCTTTAAGGGACTAAAATCATTTGTTTTTGGATTAGTATCAAGCATGGGTGTGGGGAATGAACGTTCGGTGGATGGATTTACCTGGTCAACTTGGTCATATGGGCGCATGTGGTATGTTACTAGAGTAAGGTCTTTGGCACTTCTTTCTTCTCGTATAAGTTTTTCTATCAGACATATTAATGAAGAGCGGTCAAATTTATCAGTATCAAGCCATGTGCTTAGTTCTGGCAATGCTTGTTCACCTAAAATAGAAAAAACCTGGAAGATTGGTGTTCTTAGCTTTGGTACTCTTAAATAGGTAAGAAGTTCGGAGCAAACGCGTGAGATACAGAAGTTGGAAAGTTCTATTAGCACCTCAGTTGCCGCCTTTCTTCTGCTCTCATGTTCTAGGGATTTTACCACTGAAGAAATGGAGAGTGAGCCTATGTCAGTTAAAACTTTTTTAGCAGCATTAACAACTTCTAGATCAGAATCGCCTAATGCAGTATTTGCAAAGTGAAGTGCTGCACCTCTTAAAGAGGTAAGAATTTCAATTGATATTTCCCTTGTACCTGGGTCTTTTAGGCCTATTTCACAGAGTTCCTTGGCTGCTGTTTTTCCACCCAAGTCTTTATTTAGCAAAATACTTGCACAAATATCTTGGGATTCCTCATCACCAAGACCATATACAAGAGCTTTGGCTAGCCTTGTTTTATTTCTCCTGCCACGTTTTCTTAAAAGTCGGATATATTCCCTTTCTATCTCCTCTTCTTTGGGAATAGAACCAAGTTGATTTTGTCGCTCAAGCATGTCTGCCATAGAGACAATATTATAGGTAGAGTAATTAATAAGTGTTGATGTGGGAAATTAGGATTATTGGTACTTTTTGTTTTTGAAGGACTCTACTATTTTTCTGAGGTATGCTTTGTCTATCCTTCTTAGTTTTTTAACTTCTTCAATGAGTGAGGGTAAAGCCCTTGTTATGTTGTCCACTATTGTTATGGTGGAGCATTTTGAGGTTCTTGAAAGTGGATTCAAGTCTATTGCTATTGTTTTTTTACCAAGGTTAACGAGCTTTTCAGCCCTGTCGCCGTCTTCCAAAGGAATTAGCACTACATCTGCTTTTCCGATTCCCGAAGAGCTGACTTTTCCTCTTTCACTTTCCAAGCCTTTGATTTGGAAGTCTCTTTTGATCCCAAGGGGCTTTATTCCAAGTTTTTTAAGCGATTTGGAGATTAGAAGGACCCTTTTCTTAGTTCTGTGAAAGAGGTTGATCTCTATTGGAGCATTTAGAATTTTTGAGAGCTTGGCAAATTCCCTTGGGGCGAGTGCTGCAGTATTGCCGTTTATCGAAAGAACTGGATGTTTTGCTAGGAGAAGCAAAGCTGCACTTGCTTTAATTGCTTTTTTTGCTTCTTTTGTTGTTTTTTCACCAAGCAAATAATCGAAAGCTTCCCCTCTGCCATACGCTATCAGGCCTTGAATGCTGGTAATGCCTTTTTTTACACCCAGCTCTAGCTTATGCCTTTGGAGTAAGGAGGAATACCTTGGATGTGATTTTGGAATCATATTTATCGTTAGTTTTAGGAGATATTTATCGATTATGATAAGCTTTATATGCTTAGCATGAGCATTTTATATTAGGCAGGAGATTAGTAGTCTTATGCCGAGTCTGTTGGGGAGCTTTAATGGCCGAGGTTATACCAGCAATCCTAGTTAAAACACGTGAAGAGCTACTGGAAAGAATAAACAAGGTTAGTGATTATGTTGAGAATGTGCAGATAGATGTTATGGATGGGAAGTTTGTGCCTAACACTACTGTTGGTTTGGATGCTTTTAGGGAATTGCCCGATGATGTGGGCTATGAGTACCATTGGATGGTGAATAGGCCATGGGAATGGATTCAGAAAGCACCCGAGGCTTCTCTGCATTTAGTACATATCGAAACGATAGCAAATGAGCAGGAGTTCAATCTTGTGGAAAATGCTGTTGAGGAAGCTGACGGTAATTTAGGCTTGGCACTGAACCCGTCCACAGATTACAGGAAAGTTTTGAAATACGCTGACAGGATTGAAAGATTTTTAGCAATGACCGTGGAGCCGGGTTTTTCAGGCCAGGGTTATTTGCCACATGCTGAAAAAAACATAACCGCTTTGAGAGATGCTACTGAGACAATGGATATAGAAGTGGATGGGGGAATAAATCTGGAGACTGCGCCAAGAGCTGTTAAGGCCGGTGCCAACATAGTCGCTGCGGCTAGTGCTATTTTCTCACAGCCTGATACTAAGAAGGCAATTGAAGAGCTTAGGAGAGTTGTCAGTGCAGTTAAGGTTCATGGGGTGGAAGAATGACTGACAAGCCCTTGCATATCAAAAGTATAAAGCAGTTGAGGCTTATTGCAAATACCATCAGACAGGATGTAGTGAAGATGCTGCTGGAGGCTAAGAGCGGGCATTCTGCCGGCAGTGTTGGCTTGGCGGACATATTCGCTGCACTTTATTTCAATGTACTTTACCATGACCCAAAAAATCCGGAATGGGCTGAGAGAGATAGGCTGATTCTTTCAAACGGACATGTTGCTCCGGTCTTATATGCTGCGATGGCTAATGCAGAGTATTTTCCAAAGGAAGAGCTGTTGACCTTGCGTAAGATTAATTCCAGACTGCAGGGGCACCCGCACAGGGGAACTTTACCAGGAATAGAGAATTCAGGAGGTCCTTTAGGGCAGGGTTTATCACAAGCAGTTGGAATGTCTATAGTCGCCAAGAGTGAACGGAAGAGATGGCGTGTTTATTGTGTTATGAGTGACGGAGAGCATAATGAGGGGCAGACCTGGGAAGCAGCGCTGTTGGCCGCTAAGTATAAGCTTGGTAATTTGACTGCTATAATGG
>JACQQB010000011.1 GCA_016207225.1 Microcaldota archaeon
AAGCCGGGAGGATGCACGGTAGCGTGCCAATGCCAAAAGCCTTCGAGGAGTTTTGGCACGGACCCGAGGAGATTGTAACCATAGTTACAATAGACAATGAAAGCTAGTTTTATAAGAGTATAAGCTGTTTATTTAGTTGTGATAAAATGCGAATTTTATTAGTAGGAAGTGGTGCCAGGGAGCATGCGATAGCAAAGGCTATATGCAAGCATGAGGGCGCAGAGCTTTATTCTTACATGAGTTCGAATAACCCTGGGATGAGGAAACTGTCCAAAGAATATGTCTTGGGGAATATTGTTAAGGATAATGAAGTTGTTTCATGGGCTGTTAGTAAAAAGATAGAGTTAGCGGTCATAGGGCCGGAGGCTCCTTTATCTGCAGGTGTAAGTGATGCTCTTTGGCGTCAAGGCATTAAGTGTGTAGGACCAGTTAAAGAAGCTGCCAAATTAGAGTGGGATAAGGGATATACTCGGTATTTGATGAAAAAGTACAGCATACCAGGATGCCCCAGGTTTGAGATATTTAGGGATGTTAGGGATGCTCAGGATTTTATTGAGGAGTTGAAAGAGGTGGCCATAAAGCCTGCCGGCTTAACAGGCGGTAAGGGGGTTAAGGTTACTGGTTTTCAGCTGAAAGGTTTAGAAGAGGCAAAGGATTATGCAAGAGAGGTTTTGGAACAGAATATCGGTACGTTGAAGGCAGTAGTAATAGAGGAGCGTTTAGTTGGGGAGGAATTCACTTTGCAATGTTTCGTAGATGGGAAGAGCCTGGTTCCTGCTCCATGTGTTCAGGATTTTAAAAGAGCTTATGAAGGTGACGAAGGAAAGAATACAGGGGGAATGGGCTCATATAACGATAGGACTACGTTGTTACCTTTTATGAGAAAAGAGGATTATGACAATGCATTGGAAATCATGAAAAAAACTGTCGATAGTTTTAGAAAGGATACTGGTTTGGAGTACAAGGGTTTCTTGTATGGGCAGTTTATGGCAACGCGTGATGGTGTGAAGCTTATAGAGTATAATTCAAGGTTAGGTGATCCGGAAGCAATTAACATGTTGGCTATTTTAAAATCAGATTTTGTGGATATGCTATATTCCATTTGTGATGGAAAAATTAGGAATGTACAGTTTCAGAATAAGGCGACTGTATGCAAGTATGTTGTACCGAAGGAATATCCGGATAATCCTAAAGCTGGAGATCTTATTGAAATAAACGAAGATAGGATAGCTAAAAATAATACTGAGATTTATTATGCTAGTGTCGAGGAGAGAGAGGGTAGAGTGTACACGGGTTCATCCAGGTCTTTGGCATTGCTCAGTGTTGCAGATAGTATAGATGAGGCGGAACATAACGTGGAAAATTCAACTAGATACATACATGGGGAGATAAGACACAGGAGAGATATAGCTACGAAAGAAGTTATAGATAAAAAGGTTGAATTTATGGATAGGCTGAGGGAGTAGACTGGCTCACTGTATTCCTAGCAAGCTAATTATTGTGTCGGTATTTGGGGCTATTGCATTATTTAGGTTACTTATTCCGGTTTGCATCACAAATGAAACGGCTAACACTATCATTGCAATCATTATTGCCACGCTTACATTATCATTGTGGAGTTCAGTTATTTCATCAATATCTTTTGTAAGCGTATCGATTATCCTTATTGCCAAGTAGATGGTAAGAATTGAGATGATAGTTGTGAACGCAAGTTTAACTAAGTCTATAAGTATGACCAACACATTCTGCAGCAACGTTAGGTTTGGTGCTAGTTTATCAAACATGGATGAGGCGGTTGGTTCTATCAACAAAGCAAACGAAAGGATGATTACAGACATTACTATGCCGACTGCAGTGTTGCCTTTTTTCAATTCATAAACTTCATCAATATTTTGAGTCAGCCTGTAAAAGAGCTTGATACCTATTACGATCATTATTATTGAAACAAACATTGTCAAGAACAAGTCTACTAACCCAAAGAATAGTGAATTAAACTGCTGTGCCACGGCCATATGCAGGGTTATTTTGTTGATTACAGTGGAAGCACTGTTCCTGACTAATAAGCTATATGAGAGGATTACTGTTCCCAATAGAAGGCCTATTGCAACGTTGCCTTTTTTGAGCTCTTTTAATTCATCTATGCCTTCTGTCAGTGAGTCAAAAACCCTTACGCCGATGTAGATGGATAAGATGCCAATTAATATTGAAAATAGCAGGCTTATTGCATTCACAAGCAAACCAAAGATTCTTTCAGTTAGGCCTAAGTTGTAGCCAAGAATATACGTGAAACTTAGAAGATTTCCTTGGAGAAACAAGGCTATGGATAAGATTAAAGCGCCTGCTGAGATTCCTACTGCTATATTTCCCTTTTTAAGCTCTTCGAATTCATCTATTTCTTGAGTCATTTTATCGAACAATTTGATGCTTATGTAAGTAGTTGTTATTGCCAATGCTAGCCCAAGAATAAGCTGTATAAGGCTTACGCCAAGACTGTAGAGTGGGTTATTTTGTTCTGCTACTACTAAAGAAGAAAGGAGCAGAGTGAGTAAAGGATATTTAAAGAGCATATTACCATTACTCATTATTCTCTTAATATTTCTAATGGTATGATCCCAATCCCAAACTCCTTAAATGCCACATCCACCGGGTTTAGCAATCCTTCAACAACTTCAATGAGTGGCGGTGCCCCGTTTGCGAGCTGTAAAGCTCTTGCACCTATCAATCTAGCTTTTTCAAATCTGGTTAGTTCCATTTTAACACCTCATTTTTTAGTTTTACTCTTAGACTTAGTTAGCTTGGTTAGAATGTTGAGTTTATCTTTCTCTACTTCAATAGATTCAAGATTCTTTTTCTTCTTGACTAGTTTATTTTCTTCTAGAAGCTTTTTAATACTTTTAAGCTCCTCCAGCACCTGCTGCATGTTGTCTATCTCCTCAGTTAGGGTGGGTGTGCTGGATTCTATGATGGGTTTCACATCGTCCTTTTTTATCTGTTTCTCTTGTATATTTCTCATTATAAGTCGAATCTTGTCCATAGGGTCGGATACGCCTGGCAGTTCTATTGTTTTTTTCTCAGTAGTTTCTATTTTTAGAGTGAATATGCCTAAAAGTCGCTCAATTTGATTTGCAAGGCTGCCTCTAGCTATACTTACATCCTTAATTTTTTCATAGGGCAACACGACATTGTTGCGGGACAGAAAGCCTGATTTTAGGATTAACTCTGTATTGGTTAGTTCATATTGGAAAGACCTGTATTGGAGATCGGACCAAAGATAGGAGAGTATTGAGATAAGTAGAGAGATTACGAGAAGCCAGATTGCCAGAGTGAGTATGCCAAGCCCCGAAT
>JACQQB010000038.1 GCA_016207225.1 Microcaldota archaeon
AAACTAGGTAGTATCATACAGACTTGCTTTTGTACCCGTCTAGGTCCAAAACGACTTCCCTGAAGCCCAATTCTTTCAATTTTAAGTCGATTGTTTGCATTGTCTCTTCATTGTTGAATTTGCCTAATTCATTTTTGGCAACTTCTATTCTTGCTGTATCGCCATGGTCCCTTACCCTGAGTATTTGGATGTTAAGAAGACCCGAAATAAAGCTTTCTGCGTTTTCCACTCGTTTTAACCTGGAGGCATCTACCCTTATGCCGTGCATTATTCTTGAGGATAGACAAGGATTGGAAGGTTTGTCGTGGTTTGGAAGGCCAAATTCTAGAGCCATTTCCCTTACTTGTTTTTTGCTTATTCCCAAATCAAGCAGTGGTGATTTTACCTCTAACTCTTGAGCCGCTTTCATGCCTGGTCTGAAATCGTTAACATCATCAGCATTGGTTCCATCCAGAATGGTTTTTATGTTGTAAAAATCTGCGACTTTTTTAACTTCTCTGTAAACCTGGGATTTGCAGAAATAGCAGCGCATCTGGTCATTCCTTAGATAATCCTCGCTTCTTTTTTCCAGTTTTGCAATTATGAATTTAATTCCTATTTTATTAGCGACGTCTTTCGCTACATTAAGTTCAGCTTGGCTTACGCTTGGATCTTCAACCAAGACTGCGATTGAGTTTGAGTTAGCCAGATATGCAACTTGTGCCATTACACTACTATCTACACCACCGGAAAATGCGACCGCAACTGGTGAGTAGTCTTTTACTGCTTCAAGTAATTTTGTAATCTCATACATGCTTTACTTTAGAAGTAGTTGTATAAAAGTTTTTCCAACTTTGATAGGTTTTTGCAGGGAGATTTATTGTCTTTTTGTTAATATCTCCAGAAGTTCTTTAGTGGTATATATCTGAATTTCTGTTTGTTTTTTCAGCATAGAGTCGTTGCTCCAAATAGCGCATTTCTTAGAAATTGCTACAGCGAAGAATGGCCAGTCATAAGGATCAGGAGAGAGTTTCTTAGATTCTTTTTCGAATTTTAGATATTCATTGTGTGGCAGTTGATTGAGATTAAGTAGTACAATGGATGTGGCACTTTCATACTCTTCCTTGCTTAGGCCGGATTTTTGTAGAAATTCTTTTTCATGTTTTTCCAGTTCCTTGCTGACGTATTCTGGTGAGAATAAGATTATGTCGGTTCTGAAAATCAAGTTGCGTGTAACTCCAGCGCGTAGTATTGCTGCTGCAATTATGTTAGTATCAGCCACTAGTTCCATACCTATCTCTCATGCATTTTTGCAATTCCTTTTTTTAGGAGTGCGGCTAATTCTTCTATGTCTTTTTCTGTTGCGTGGCTTTTTGAAGTTAGCTGATTTAGAAGTTCTAGTTGCATTACTTTTTCTTTCCATGCTTGCCTTGCTACTTCAGACCAGTTTATCTCAGGATGTTTATCGATTAATTTCTTCAAATCGTCCGGTATAACGATTGTTATGTTTACCATAGTATTACGTGTAAACATGTGAATATATGTGTTTATAATTCTTCCTATTTTGGATATTTTCTATATTTATGTATAAACGTTCCAAAATGGAGAAAAAATAAAGTGCAAGATGTTTTTAGATTTTAGCTGTGGTTGCAGTTGGTTTTGTTTGGGCTATTGGCCCTCTTTTTCTTGCCTCTCTTGTTATATCACTAGCTCTTGGTGGGTCGGCAGATATGGATTTTTCTCTTTCAATTTTTCCAAGTATAGAGTTTATTATACGTGGGTTACATTCCCGTGGAGATCGCCAATCTGGGAAACCACCATGGTAAGGTGTTTTCCTGCCTTCTAAAGTTCTTAGGTCAGGATCTGCTCCGTTTCTTATTAAAAGTTCGGCAAATGAATAGAGATCTGCATGGAAAACAGGAAAAAAAATTAAGCGTAATGGAGAAAAACCAAATTCATTTTCCCTGTCATTTACATCCGCACCATGCTTTATCAGTAATTCAGCAGTCCTTAGATATAGTTCTGATATGATGCTAGGATAAAGATAAGCACATACTGCCCAGTGTAATGCAGTTTCCCCTAGCTCACGGTCTCTTGCTTTTACATCTGCACCTGCTCGTATTAATTCCTCTGCTATTTCAGCACGGCCTAATTTTGCAGCTGTAATTAGAGGTGTGTCACCAGATGAAAGTGGAAGAGTGGCGCGTGGGCGGGTAGATTCATCTCTTGCATTTGGATTTGCCCCTTCAGCTAGTGCACTTCTTACTCCATCTAAATCATTTCTTTCTATTGCCCTGAATAAATCTCGATTAGGATCCATATGCGGCACTACTCGTTTTTATTTTTCATAAGTTCAGACTAGAGCTTCCATGACCTCTTTTGAGATGTTGTTCTTGTGGAACTTTCCGCCGTTTATCTTTCCTAAAGCGAGCTTGGCTGCTTTTATTCCACTTAATATCATTCCACCGAATACTGGACCCATTCTTGGCAATCCACCAGTTGAGTTTGCTGCCATTCCTGCAACTATCAGGTTCGGGTATATTTCCTTTGTGTGCTCGACTGTCGCAATCTCTGCCTTATCCACCCACATGCTTGATTCCCTTCCTACAAAGTATTGCTTTACTGACTGGACGTTCATCTTCTCAGCCACTATTCTAGCAACATCTGCATGATGGCCAGTGCAGTCTATGACCACCTTGGATTCAAGAGCCATAGGGTCTACGCAGTCCATTGACCTGTGGGAGACAGATGTCCAGTTTACGACTACACCGTGCAAGCCGTCATCCCTGTATAGAACATCCTCAACAACGACTGAGTTGAACATTTTAGCCCCAAATTCAAATGCGTTGGCGAGTAACTTGGCAGTCACATAGTAACTGTCTGCCATCGAGAAACCGCTTTCATCCTTTGTTGTCCTTATTCCAAATGCGTTGAGAAACATGTCTGCCGGACTTTCTATAACCATTTTTGGGAAAAGCATTCCGCCCTGCCACATTCCTCCTCCTGGCTCAGTGTCTTTCTCTATCAATAAGGTCTTGACACCTTCTCTTGCTAGTAACATTGATGCAGTAACACCGCTTGGGCCTGCGCCTACAACTATTACATCGCTTACAGCGTAATCTATAAAGTCCTTAAGAAATCCTTTTGCGATAGCTCTAGTAACGTCACTCTCGCGTATTTTAGTACCTTCCATAATAACACCTCTCCTCTTGTATTTAGCATAAAGGGATTAAAAGTTTAACGTTTATTTCCTGACGTATTGGTTGTTTCTTAGATAGCTTGAGTTTTTCAGCATCTTGTGCGGTAATTTCCACGAGTATTGCAAGAAGTTCGGAGGCATCACGCTCTGTGTCTACATGTCTTTTGTAGCCATGACCTGCATAGCGAACTGCAGGGCCAACAAAACACTCGCCTTTCCTCCTCCAGAGATGTCTGGCATCTGTTGAGCCGTTAACTCTTTGACCATATGGGATTGTTGCTTCAGGGTGTAATAAGTAATGGCCAGAAGAATCAGGGAATTCTGGGACAGGGATTACTCTCCTTGCGTTCACATGTATTCTGAAGTCTCTGCCTTCCCTATGGAAGTCCTTTGAAGTTAAACCAGTAACTACAAGAGCGGTATTCCTTTGACCTCGAAATTTTCTTGGTACTGAAAAAATAATCCTAGGGCTTCCTTCATACGTATAGACAACCTCTTGCCCTAGTGGTTCGCCAGGCCTTTCGTATACTACAACCTGGTCTACTGCAATTGGCGAGCAGGGTGCAAGCCTTATCCCAACTCCGCTTTCGACTAACAGGAAGTCTGCAGTACGAGGAGTTATGACTCTGAGGCTTGTCTCGTTTTCTCCATTGAATCTGTCAAGGATAGGACGTATGTTGGGAAAACGAGCATCCCTATTGAATAGGCCTACAAGTGTATCTTCTCCTTTTTGGGTGAACCAGACTTGTTTGAATTGTATTGGTTGTTTGACAGGCCTTGGCATTATTTCACATTCTCAGGATTATTATTTGGTTTTTAACTCGAAGGAATGGCTAGAGTCAGTGC
>JACQQB010000040.1 GCA_016207225.1 Microcaldota archaeon
GTAATACCCACAATCGCAACATGTGGGTTGGTTATGTTCCTAAATGTCCAGTGATAGGGGACATGGAAGATCTCTGTCCTACCAATGTAGATGGAATCTATTGGATCTCCCATCAAGTAGTCTTCTGGTGGCTCGGGTGGTCTAACGAAAATGTTTCTTTTCGCAACGTCTCGGTTAAATAAATTGGATGTTTTTACTACGCCCATATGCTTTCCGCCATTATATAGATACTGATGTTTCTAAATCATGAGGTGTCGGTGGAATAAAGTATTCCCATTCGAAGCATTTCTTCATGTCCTCCCCTGCTAGAATTATAACTTCAGTATTAAGTGCATTCGAAACTGTGGCCTTTAGCTCATTTGCTTGGGCTTTCGCGGCGGCTGTTGCAGCATCTTTACTAACCCCAGTAGCCGTTGTCATTGCATAAAACGTGGCACCCATCGGTTTTAGACCGCCGGCAATTCTGGATAATTGCGCATCCCACATTGCCACTTCTCTTTCATACCTATCTAATTTTAATATGTCCGGATCTGGCTTATCCCTTTCACGTGCTAGCCTAAGTTGAGCTTCTGCTCTTCTGGTTTCTATGGATTCTCTGTATTTGCTAACATCTTTTATGTAAAGCATCATGCAAAACTTAACTACAAATTTAACTGAGGATATTGCTCTTTCGAAATATTCCGAGTAAACTCGAATTTCATCAGGAGATTTGTCAGTGGTGGATTCATAGATCTTAACTGCTAGAAAAGCACTTGCATAGTAGACTCCCCCGACTTCTTTAAGTATTACGTCTTGTGCAGGAGGAATTTCATATGTATCGATTATCTGGATTATGTTGGTAAATTTTGTAAAAAAAGGTATAAGGAAATAGCCATACTTGTATATAACAAGACTTGCTAGAAAAAAGATAGCGGCTATTGGCCCAAAAATAAACGCCAGGCCACCGGCAGAAATGGCAGTTAAAGCAGTTGCAACTGCACCACCACCTAAACATATATAAGCTAGAATTTTAGGCTCTATTTCTACCATCCTTTACCACCTAAGAGTGTTAGTAGTTAAGGAGACCTTATTTAAATATGTTAGGTCTTGCAGACACAGGTTGAAA
Source organism: Microcaldota archaeon (assembly GCA_016207225.1). GTDB lineage: Archaea > Micrarchaeota > Micrarchaeia > Burarchaeales > JACQQB01 > JACQQB01. Next base: position 1,106 of record JACQQB010000040.1, read on the forward strand.
AAAGTTAAGCTAATAGGAACCTTCAGACCCCCTGCTTGCCATAACACAGGCAATTAAACCAGTCAGGTACATTCTCCAAGTAGCAGGTTTTTCAGATAAGTTCTTAATTTGTTCTAACCTTCGGTTCAGCTGGCTAAGTTCACCAAAACTAAAGTCATCCCTAAACCTGCAGTATAGTTCTCTGAGTGCCAAGTTCTCTTTTAGGTCTTTTTCTAGATGAGTTAAATTCCTTGAGCATAGTTCTTCTACTTCGTTATCTTTGCCTCTCTGAATATACAATTCTTCTAGTTTTTTAGTGTCTTGCCCAAGTATTATTTTGAGAACATCATCATTATGGGTTAAGGGCCTTTCAAGCCTTAATCTTGCCAGTAGGTTGCCGATTCTGTCAATTTCTTCAGGGGTGTTATGATAACAAAAACTCAAGCGAACAATTCCATTCAGGTTTAGTACATTTCGAACATATTCATGATTGCATATTGGATCGTTGCTGCCGCCTCTATGCTGTATATCATTTTCGGCAAGGTGAGTAGAGAGTTCATCAGCAGTATAACCATCAAGATTGAAGGATAGTACAGGAGTTAGATACATTTTTTCATATGACTGGGAGGGGACGGGTAATGGTCTAAAGCCTTGAATTTCGAGTAGAAATTTTTTGAATGCATAAACTAAAAGTTCGTGTTCCCTGTTTACAATTTCTTCCCATCCAAGGGAATTTAGGGTCTCGATTGCTCCGGCAAGTTCTATAATGCCCAGAGTTGGCCAAGTTCCTGGCTGGTATTTTGCTTCTTCTGATGCCCAGATTGGCTTTAATTCATCATCTTCAATTAGAATGTCGGCGACTGTACCGCCGCCTGGTATTAAAGGAATTTTCTCTTGGAGCCATTCTGACGGCACTGCCAGAACACCTGGAGCGTTTGGTGCACCTAATTTATGCCCAGAAAAATAAATGAAATCTGCGCCCCAGTCTTTTTTGTTCATAGGAAAATGGGGAGCATATTGAGCACAGTCTACAGCTACTAGGGTTTTTGAATCTGAGAGTTTGATGATTTTTACTAGTTCTTGTATCCTTGGTCTTGTCCCAGTAAGGTTTGATGCTCCGCTAAAGGCTACAATCCTCACATTTCCATGATGCAATTGAAGTTTTTCCTCGAGATCCTGGAGATTTATTGAACCGTCCAAGTTTTGATCTATTCTGATGATTGTTGCTCCGGATTTAAGAAGCCAGGGTAAGAAGTTGGAAGTGTGTTCCATTCTTGGAATCAGTATTAGATCAGTTTCATTGAAGTTGCACAATAAGGATAGCTTTCCAATAGCGTCACTTGTATTAAGGGTATATAGTACAACATCATCCTTTGGATCAATTCCAATAAAACATTCGATTTTTGTACGTGCTTCATTTACAAGTCTAGTATATTCTTTTGTTCTAGAATCATTTCCAGATCTTGAAGCTATTTGTTCACCAGAGTCAGAGATCCTTCCGGCATATGGACTATAATGCCAAAACGCATTTACGCTGCTTTAACTATCGCAACGTTTGGGATGCCTGTTGCAGCATTGTTGGTAGGGACTGAATCATCATCTGCCTTAAATGGTTGTGCTGGATCACAATAAGACAATAGCCTTCCATAAAACTCCAACAAAGCATTATTATGTATTAAACCGTATGGGCTAAGTGATGCCTCTTCCCTTAGGGCGTGTTCGAATATGCTTATAGATGTTGACAGTCTGTCTGATTTTATTGACCCTTTATTAGGCTGTGCTTTAACCATATTTGTCATTATTTGGATTTAGGCTGATTTAAAGAAATGTTATAAAC
>JACQQB010000048.1 GCA_016207225.1 Microcaldota archaeon
AAGTTAAGGTTGCAATTGCGGGTTTGGGAAATTGCGCTTCTTCTTTAATTCAAGGTCTGTCTTACTACAAGAATGTGGATGGAAATTCACCTTTAACACCTGGTTTAATGCATAATGTCTTAGGCAGTTACAGGGTGAGTGACATAGAGATTGTTGCCGCTTTTGATGTGGATAAGAGAAAAGTAGGAACGGATGTTGGAAATGCAGTGTTTTCGCCTCCAAATTGTACTGTTAAGTTCTCGGATGTGCCAAAAATTGGAGTTGTTGTTGAAAAAGGACCTGTTTTAGATGGGATAGCTGAGACCACTAAGCATCTTATTGAGGTTGACCCGAACCAGAAAGTAGTTGATGTTAAAAGAGTGCTTAAAGAGAGTCAGGCTGAGATTTTAGTTAATTATTTACCAGTAGGTTCTGAACAAGCAGTAAGATTCTATGCTAATGAAGCACTTGAAGCAGGAGTAGCTTACATAAACTGTATGCCTGTTTTTATAGCTAGTGACAATGTATGGAGTAAGAGATTTGAAGAAAAAGAAATTCCGATTATTGGGGATGATATTAAATCGCAGGTAGGAGCAACAATAGTGCATAGAGTTTTGACTAAATTGTTTAGTGATAGAGGAGTTAGAATAGATAATACATACCAGCTTAATTTTGGAGGCAACACTGATTTTGCTTCGATGCTTGAACGTTCTAGATTAAAATCAAAGAAGATTAGCAAAACTGAAGCGGTTCAAGCACAAATGCCAAATAGAATGCCTGATGAAAATATACATATAGGTCCTAGTGATTATGTCCCATGGCTTAAGGATAAGAAAATTTGCTTTATAAGAATCGAGGGAAAGAAATTTGGAGATGTGCCTGTAACATTAGATTTGAAATTAGATGTGGAGGATTCTCCTAATTCAGCAGGGATAGTTGTAGATGCGATAAGATGTGCTAAGCTGGCATTAGACCGGGGTGTAGGAGGAGCTTTAATATCTTCTTCGGCTTATTTTATGAAACATCCTCCAGTACAGTATCCTGACGATATCGCCAGGAGAATGGTCGAGGAGTTTATTTCGGGTGAAAGAGAAAGGTGAGTTGTTGAATTTTTTAGAGACTTGTAGGAAGATTGCAAAAAAAGCTGGTAAGCTGGTAATGAATAGCAGCACGAAGGAAGTTAGCCAGAATGAATTGGGCCAGATGACGATGGAAGTTGACCTGAGCTTGGAGAATTGCATTATAGATGAGTTGAAAAAGTTCAATTGTGCGATTTTAAGCGAAGAAATAGGCAAAAAAGAGTTTTCTAAAATGCCTGAAGTAACATTCCTTATAGACCCTTTGGATGGCTCTGAGAATTATAAGAAGGGAATTCCTGTTTATGCTTTTGGAATAGCTAAAGTGGATTACGGTGGCAGAATAGATGAGATAACTGAAGCGTATGTTTATGATTTGGCCAGGGGAGAGGAGTTTTATGCAGCTGCAGGGAAAGGCTGCTTGAGGAATGGAAGGAAAGTCCAAGCAAGTAAAGTTAACAAGCTGGATGAAGCTTTGGTTTCTGTTGATTTTTATGCAGATTATAGCGAAACACGCTTAAGACCAGAAACTGTGGGTAAGCTCGTTTCAAGGGCAAGGGACATACGTAGGTTTGGCCCGGATTTATTGGATATGAGTTATACAGCTTCAGGTAGTTTGGATGCCTTTGTGGAAATAACAGACAGTCTTTCAATAATTCATGCTAGTGGGTTTGCGATTTTAAGAGAGACATGCATAGTAACGGATGAGTATGGGGAAAGAGTTGAGAAAAACCTAGAGGAGATAACTGAATGCATGAATATTGTGGCAAGTGGCAGTAGAAAATTACACGATGAGATAATCAGGTGCTTGAATGCTAAAGAGTAATTTTAGTTCTTTCACAGATAGGGTAAGTATAAAGCTTGGGATATTCTTTTCCAGAATACCGATATCTCCGAATGCATGGACAGTTTTAGCGATAGTTCCTGCCTTGATTGGTTTTTACTTCTTAGTAAATAAAGAAATGCTGTACGCAATTGTGGCTTTTGTAATTTCTGGAGTTATAGACGGGATAGATGGCGGTGTTGCAAGGGTTACTGGCAGAGTTACCGCCTTGGGTGCATACCTGGATGGGATTGTGGATAGGTTTGTAGAGGCATTGCTGTTGTTTGGTTTGTTGTTTTATGGGCTAGTAGAGTATTTTTTGCCAGCCTACGTTTGGGTTGCGTTGTTGTTGTTCTTTGGGACTGTTATGACAAGTTATACCAGGGCCTATGCAGACCACAGGAAAGCAATAGGTGAAGAGGATATTAGAAAAATGCCTGGTTTGCTAGAAAGGCCTGAGAGACTAATTTTAATCTTCTTAGGTATGGTAGCAAGTTTCTATCATCCAGTTTATTTGACCCATTTCATGATTGCAGCTACTTTGTTGTCAGTTGTAACTGTGTTGCAAAGGATATTTTATGTGTATTCGAAGGCAGCTAGGTCATGATTACTTTTCATAGTAAATTCTGTATATTTTCCCTGCGTTGTCATCGCTTACGAGCAGTGAGCCGTCATTGGCAACTATAATGTCCACGGGGCGACCCAATACATTGATTCCATCAAGCCACCCTGTTGCAAAATCCTTAACCTCTAAGGTTTTCATGTCTATGCTTACTATTTTATACCCTGTAGGCTCACCACGATTCCAAGAGCCGTGGTATGCGACAAACAAGTCATTTTGGTATTCTTCTGGAAAGCTGGTGCCACTATAAAAAGCAAGGCCTAGAGGTGCAGAATGAGCCTGCAGATCAACTAAACTGGGTACTTTGAACCTGCATGGGTCTTGTTTGTAAAGGCTTTTGTCAAAGTCTAGGTCATGGGTGTTTTTGCCATAGCATATTGGCCAGCCGTAGTTATTTCCTTCTTCTATTATGTTTATTTCATCTGGGGGCGCATCGTCTCCAAGCCAATCCCTGCCGTTTTCGGTGGCATACATTTTACCAGTAGTTGGATGGAGAACAAACCCAACTGCATTCCTTATTCCACTGGCAAACACAGAGCAATTTTTACCGCTTAAATCACATTTAGTAATTGCCGCGCTCCTGTTGTCTTTTTCATAACAAACATTGCAAGAGGAGCCGATGCTGATGTACAGGCTATTGTTGTGGATTTTTATAGTTCTTGTAAAATGACCGCCCACCGGCAGATCATCGATTAAAACTTCCAGTGTATCCAAGTCAGCAATTAGATCATGGTTTATGTCCTTTACGCGTATTATCCTGTGTTCTTCGGCTATGTAGAACCAGCCTGAATAGTAGCCAATTCCGTGGGGTTTGTTTAGGTTGCTAATGAAAGTAATTGTTTCATCTGCCTTGCCATCATTGTTTTTATCAGGCAGGGCTACGACCCTATTCTGTGCCAAGATGCTTGTATATAAGACATTATCATTCAATAACATCATTCTAGGACCGGGGTTAGGGCCTGGTGAAGAAACGGCATTTCCGCCCAAGTTGCTAGCATAAACATCGATCCTGAAGCCTTCTGGCAAATTAACGAAATCTAAGGAGTCTGATTTTATTGCTGGCCTGAAACCGACAAAAATTAGAATGGCTAACAAGATTATTGCGAGAATCGATATTGAAATTAGCACATATTTGGAATTCATAAATGAATTGTGAAGAGCAGGTTTTTCTAGTTTATCTTTTTGTTAGGTACATTCATTAGTGTGCGGTCGTATAGATATAAATACGTAAGAGTGAGAAAGAAGTCTAGTATGTGGTGTTTGGAATGAAGTGTGTAAAATGTAGGACAAAATCCATAATAGCCCATACTGACCATTGCCCGAAATGTAGAATTAAAATAGTTGATACTGGATGCTTCATGGATGATAAGTTGAAGGAAATGGAAAATAAAAAACAGATAAATTATATAGTTGGTAAATCGGGGGCTGTTATTGAAATAACTTGCGTAAAATGTGATACGAAGTTTAAGTATGAGAGGAATAAGGGAGTGTTAGAGTGATTGCTAAAGCTTTTGAATTTGCATTTAATGCGCATGGAAACCAGAAACGGAAGGGAACAGATATTCCGTATATAATTCATCCAATGGAAGTAGCAGTAATTCTGATGAAGAATGGGGCACCGGATTATTTGGTTGTTGCTGGGTTATTACATGATGTTGTAGAGGATACAGATATTGAACTTTCGGAAATAGCTAATAATTTTGGTAAAAGAGTTGCGTTGTTAGTGAAAAGTGCTACGGAACCACAAAAGCTGGATAAGAAGGTATTGTTGGATGAGAAAAAGACCTGGAAAGAGAGAAAAATGCACACCATAGCGTCTATGAAAAATTCAGGTAGAGAAATTAAAATGCTTTCTTGTGCGGATAAACTTTCAAACATCAGAAGCATGATTGAGGATTACAGAGTTCTTGGAGAAAGACTCTGGAAAAAATTTAATGCGCCCAAAAAACAACAGAGATGGTATTATAGATCAATGCTCAAGACTTTCAGCCATAAGAAAAATTCAATAGTGGACTTGCAGATGTATAAAGATTTCAAAGAATGCGTTGAGCAGTTTTTTGGAGAGAAATAGTTCGGGTAAAGGACAACGAACTGAAGAAAGAGTGTTGGATGTATTTTTCACACGTTGACGTGCGGTACGTTGGTTGGGGGGAGTTGGGTACGGGAAACGGGGGAGAATGGGAATTAATCCACAGTACCTGGTGGCAGCATTCTTGTGCCCCTATCCCCACCAGAGTCGTGTGTGTTTGGAATTTGTTTTAGCGCGCCTGCTGCAGATGCATCACCTGACTCCAGTGCAGGATATTCTCCGGTTTCAAATACACCTGTAACTTCTCCGCGCATCATTAGTAAACGCGATTGGCTGTGAAGCACGCTGAAGTTTTCACTGCTTGCAGCATATAGTCCCTTCTGGTCTGGTTTGGTAAGGAAAACCCTGAAGGATCTGCCATGCCCAGGTGCTATTACAGCCTGGGCAACAACCATGAACTCTTGCGGTGCTATTACGTAGTTAATACCATAGGGTTCAGTCCTTATGTCTCTTACAAACCCTTCCTTTACGAGATCTACAAGATAGCTTACCTGCGGCATGGTCTCGGCTAAGTCTATTGCTTCGCTGGCACGGTTAAATAATGAATTGAAAAGTTTGCTCAAGAATCTTTTAGCTGCTGTTACTGGCTTTATCACAGGAAGAATAATGAGCTCTTGAGGTGTGAAAATTGGCTCTGTTTCCCAGCCTGCTGGCCTTAGGGAATTGATATCGAATTGGCCTGGTAGATCTCTGACTGTGGCCGTCCATTTTATCACGTTGCCATGTTCTATAGGAGAAATGCTTACTACCACAGTTTCGCAGGTTTTGGTTACTTTGCTTTCAACATGATAGTCAGCATAATAGTTAATAGTGTTGACTATTGCGTTCCTACGGGCAATTCTTTCTTTCAACGCAGAATTTATTTCTTGCATCATTTGTGTGGCGTATAAAGATATGCCTTCGGGAGTATCTATAAGATTAGTTCGATCTGTTGAATAACCTATGCGCTCACTTGCTTCACCATTTTTTAGACCTTCAGCCCACTCATGTCTGAATTCGGATATAGCTTGCTCAACTGCCTTGAGCTCATCATTCAATTTTGCTATTTCCTCGCTTGTGTCTACCTTTTGTCGAATTGTTTCTTTGTAGGGTGCAATAACCCGCATTCCGGGTGTTACATGCGGCATCTCTACTCTTTTGCTATCTTTAGATATCGGATTTACACCAAGAACTCCTACCATGAAAATACCTCTAGAATTAGTAGTTTATTATATGCTTGGGAGTATTTAAATACCGCTGGTCATTCTCCTTACTTTCTTAAATTTGAACCCGTAGTGGATTAGACCTTCCTCCCCTTCTTCTTGGATTTTTCTAAATGCCATTTCAACAGGCATTCCTATTTTTACTTCTTCAAGTTTCGTATCGACAATTTGAGTTGTTAGTTTGGGCCCTTCGACTAACTCAACTATAGCTAGGATGTAGGGTGCTTCTAACTCAAATCCTGTAGGAGGAGAAGTTACAAGGGTGTAGGAATAGATTTTCCCTTTCCCAGAGAATCTTACATCCTTGACAGAGCCTTTCCTTCTGCATTTAGGGCAGATTTTACGGGTAGGGAAGTAGTTAATTTTGCAGTTATCACATTTAGTTCCAAGTAATGTGTATCTTTCTGGAATCCTACGCCAAGACAATGATAAACCAACACCCATAATCACACCATCTATGCTCTTTTGAATATATGTACGCAGCAGGTTGCACCGCTGCCACCGACATTGTGGGTTAAGCCGATTTCCGGGTCCTCAACCTGCCTTCCTTTTGCTGCGCCACGCAACTGCCACATTATTTCAACCGCCTGCTTGACTCCGGTTGCACCGACAGGATGACCGCAGCCCTTCAAGCCGCCTGAAGTGTTAATGCTTATTTCGGAGTTTAAGGCTGTTTTGCCTTCCTGAGTTGCCTTCCCGCCTTCGCCTTTCTTGAAGAAACCTAAATCTTCTATTGCCATCAATTCAGCGATTGTGAAGCAGTCATGCACTTCAGCCACATCTATGTCTTTAGGCTTGAGTTTGGCCATCTCGAATGCCTTTTTAGCAGCGATTTTAGTAGCCTTAAGCTCAGTTAGTGAGTCCCTGCTGTGGAGTGCGATTGCATCGCTTGCCTGAGCACTTGCAATGATTTCTACTGCTGAATCAGTGTGTTTCTTGGCTTTGTCCAAAGGCATTAGGATTAACGCAGCAGCACCGTCAGTTATAGGACTGCAGTCGAATATCTTGAGTGGTGAGGCAATTATCTTGGATTTCATAACGTCTTCCAGAGTAATTTCTTTCTGAAAGTGTGCATAGGGATTTTTAGCTGCGTTGGCATGATTCTTAACAGCTACCTGGGCCATTTGTTCTTCAGTTGTCCCGTATTCGTACATGTGCCTTTTTGCCATGAGTGCATACAGAGCAGGGAATGTTGCCCCCATGAAGAGTTCCCATTCCTGGTCTCCTGCCCCACCAAGGGCAATCGCCGCATCGCTTACGCTTACATCTGTCATTTTTTCTACTCCGCCAACAACCACAACATCATGCATTCCGCTAGCAACTGCCATGTAGCCCTGCCTTAAAGCCACGCTCCCGCTTGCGCAGGCAGCTTCAACCCTTGTTGCGGCAATCGGGTTTAGCCCCATAAAATCGGCAATCAGTGCTGCGACATGCTCCTGGTTTACAAACCTGCCGGCTGCCATTGTGCCGCTGTATAAAGCATCGATTTCATCCCCGTGCAGGTTTGCATCTTCAACTGCCTTGGTCCCTGCTTCTATTATTAAATCCCTAAAACCGCGAGACCAGAGCTCGCCAAACCTGCTCATTCCGCCTCCAACTATTGCTACTCTTCGCATAAAAATCACAAACTCTTTAGCTTACGCTTATGTTTAACGTATAACCCATAATCTAGGTATTCTTTATCATTGACATAATCCTGTACTGTGGGTGCATTGCCCCGCTTAGTAAGAATGTTCTTGGTTACAAGGATGCTCATTGCATCGCTTCCTGCCCCGCTTCCGAAAGAAACTGCCAAAATCCTATCTCCTGGTTTAGCAACATCCAGAACAGATGCTAGGCCGAGAAGTGTTGCACCAGAGTAAGTGTTCCCGATGTAGGGAGTAAGTAGGCCCTGCTTTAGCTTCTCAGGTTCAAAACCGAGCATTTTGGCCGCTTGTAAAGGGAATTTTGCATTAGGCTGGTGGAATACGACATAGTCAAAATCTTTTGTTTTTAGGTTGAGTTTTTCCATCAGTGCTTTGGAGTTATTGACCACATGCTTGAAATAAGCAGGCTCCCCAGTAAACCTGCCTCCGTGGGAAGGGAATTCGGCCATTGGCCTGCGCCAGAAATCAGGTGTATCGGTCGTGTAGGAGCACATTCCTTCAATTTCTGCAATTACATCCTTTTGTCCGATGATAAAGGCTGCGCCACCTGCACCTGCAGAATACTCTAAAGCATCGTTAGGCCTGCTCTGCGAAGTGTCTGCCCCTATCGCTAAGCCATACTTGATCATGTTTGAGGTAGTTAGGCCCAGGCAGCATTGTATTGCAGTGGTCCCAGCCTTACAGGCGAATTCGAAATCACATGCATTAGTGTAAGGAGAAGCGCCTATTGCCTCTGCTACGATGGTTGCAGTTGGCTTGACAGCATACGGATGGGATTCTGAACCTATGAATATGGCACCTATGTGCTTAGGGTCTATCTTGGCATATTTTATTGCGTTGCGAGCTGCTTCTGAAGAGAATGTGGCTGTATCTTCATCCACATCAGGCACTGCCTTTTCATTGATACCCAAGCCTCCTTTTATCCTGTGAGGCTCTTCTCCCCAGACCTTTGCTATTTCTTCAACTTTAATCCTGTATTTAGGGACATATACTCCATAACCAACTATTCCGGACATATTAAACACTTAGATCTTTTTTAGAACTTCAGACATTTTCTTAATATCCATCTTTGTAACTAACACCGGTATTCTTTCTTTTTGTGCCAATTTCAAAGCCAGCTTGTCTACACTTGTTATGCCGTGAAGAACGACTAGGCTTGGCTTCATTGGTGTTACTCTTATCACAACCATTGGCGACCTGCCTGTTGAAACTTTGGTAAAGATAAAGGCCCTTTCTGGGATTGCACCATAAAGCTTTGGAAATTCTGTGTAGGAGATATCGATTATCACCTTGATACTGTCGATGAGAGTGAAACCGTAGACCTTTTTCTCAGCCAGCATGTCTTCATTTGCCACTGCTTTTGCCTCTACCAGCTTGGCAAAGTCTATGCCGCTTATAGCTCTTGCGAACTCGTGAACCTCGTAGGAGGTTGTTTCTTCTGTTGCTTCCCTGAATTTCTGGGCTACTGGGGAGCCTCTTCCGCCATCAATGTCCAATAAGGCGTTTACAAACCTTTTAATAACGGCAATTCCTGGAGATTTTCTCCTGTTGCTCTCATAATCACTTATTGTTGAAGGGGATATGTTCAGGTGTTCACCCAGCTGGGCTTGAGTGATGCCAAAAATCTCACGCCACTTTTTCATCGTTCCCCCAGGGTCTTCGCTAAGGGCTATTTCTCCTGCTATGCGCATGCTTAACTTTTCCATTTTAACACCGAAGTTTTACGTAGTTAGAGCGTAGGTAGTTATAGAGGAATAAGTATTAAAAGGTTATCGAACATCGATTCGCCAATAAGCGAATAATCTGTTTTTAAAGCATTGGAAAGCATAAGTTTAGTATGCAGGCACAGAAGAAGGAACAGCCTAAGCTTTTGCCAAAGGTTGAGTTTAGTTCTTATTTACTTGAGGGAGAAAAGAAGAAGGAACCAGTAGAAGCCGTGCCGAAAAGTGAAGGGATTATGGGCGGTGGCACGTTTGAGGATGTTGCTAGAAGGGAATATGAAAAAAGCGTTAAGATTGAGCTGAAAAGTATTTTAGCTAAAAAAAGCAAGAAGAAAAAAGGTAAGAAAAATAAAAAGAAAGGAAAGTAGAAACTACTTTTGAAAGAGGTTTTTTGAATGAAAGTAATAGTGACAGATACAAGTGTGATAATTGATGGGAGAATTACACAGTTGATTAAGAAAGGCGAGTTTAAAGGTGCAAGAGTTATTGTTCCTAATGCTGTTTTGGCAGAACTGGAACATCAGGCCAATTTAGGAAAGGAGATAGGTTTTGCTGGTTTGGCAGAAGTTAGGGAATTGAATGAGTTAGGTAAGCAGGGTGTGATTGCTTTCCAATGCTTTGGTGAAAGGCCTACGATAGATGAGATCAGGGGCGCAAAGCTGGGAGACATAGACGCAAAAATCAGGGACATAGCAAAAAAGCTAAGGGCAACATTAATAACTTCAGACAAGGTTCAGAATGAGGTTGCAAAAGCAGAAGGTGTAGATGTACATTATATTGAAGTTGAAATAATTGAAAAAGAACTTGGTTTCAAGAAATATTTTGACAAAGACACCAGTTCAGTGCATCTGAAGGAAGGGACCATACCGTTGGCAAAGACAGGCAGGCCTGGAAGCATTAAGCTCGTGAAATTAGGCGAGAATAAAGTTGATAAAAAAGACTTGAGAGATATGTCAAAAGAAATTGTTGAAGCTGCGAGAAGGGGAGAGACCAATTGTTACATTGAGATTGACAGGAAGGGTGCAACTGTAGTGCAGTTGAACGAGTATAGGATTACCATAACCAATCCACCTTTTTCAGATGGAGTCGAAATAACAATTGTAAGGCCTTTGGTGAAAATTTCTTTGGTTGAGTATAACTTATCTGAAAAGTTAAGAGGCAGGTTCAGGGAAAGAGCTGAAGGAATAATAATATGCGGTTCTCCTGGAAGTGGAAAGAGTACCCTGGCTTCAGCACTGGCAGAGTATTATGCAAAGGAGAAGAATGCAATAGTTAAAACCTTAGAATCACCAAGGGATTTGCAGGTTATCGATGAGATTACCCAGTATGCCCCGTTGGAAGGGAGCTTTGAGAAGACTAGTGACATTTTGCTTTTAGTAAGACCGGACTACTCGATTTATGATGAGATCCGAAAGACGGAGGATTTTAAGATTTTTGCAGACATGCGCCTTGCAGGCATAGGGATGGTAGGGGTGTTGCATGCGAACAAGCCTATCGATGCTGTACAGAGGTTTATCGGAAGAGTGGATCTGGGAATGATACCGCAAATAATAGACACGATTGTCTTTGTTAAGAACGGACAGGTGGGCAGGGTCTATGAGTTGGAGTTTAGCGTTAAAGTGCCGTATGGGATGACAGAGCAGGATTTAGCCAGGCCAGTGATAGAAATAGTGGATTTTGAGAGTGGAGAAGCCGAATACGAGATATATAAATTTGGTGATGAGACTGTTGTTTTCCCAATTCCTAAGAATTACAAAGTGCAGGCTAAAGAAGTTGTTCAGAAATTGCAGGGCATTATGCAATCCTACATTAAAAATGAGTTTAGGGTGGAGAGTTCTGGTGGGAGAGTCATACTTTATGTGAATGAGAGAGATGTGGCGAGCGTTATAGGTAAGAAGGGACAGAACATAAGCAAAATTGAGAAGAAATTGGGGGCCAGAATTGAAGTTAGGGAGCTAAAATGATAGTAAAATTGGAAGAATACGAAAAGGCCCTGAACCTGGCTAAAGAAGCAATCTTGAAGGATGAGCTGATTATTTACCCGACTGATACTTTGTATGGGTTGGGGGCTAATGCCTTGAGTGAAAAGGCCATTGAGAAGGTTTTTGAGGCTAAAAAAAGAGAGAACAAGCCTGTTTCCATAATGGTCGCTAATCTAGAGATGTTGAATGAATACTGCCGTGTTGATGAAAAACAGGAGAAGCTATTGCTGGAGTTGTTACCTGGCCCTTATACCATAATTCTTGGGAAAAAATATAATTTTTCAAAATTA
>JACQQB010000041.1 GCA_016207225.1 Microcaldota archaeon
CTACGATCTAGTTAGGTTTTTTGAAAAGCTGCCCAGCACCTTACCCGACAACCTTAAGATTCCTGACATTTATTTTGTCATCCACAGGAATGCAATAATATTCGACCATAACTCCAACAAAATACACTTTGTAACCCATCTGCTCAAGGATGAGGTGAGTGACCTTAAAAAATTGGTAGACACTGTAAACACGGGCCCAGAGCTAAGACTGGACACTAAAATAGACTATACTAAGGTTGAAAGCAACACAAGCAAAGAAAAATTTATCGAAATCGTGGAAAAAGCAAGAGAATACATACGAATAGGCGACATATTCCAGGTTGTTCTTTCAAGGAGAGTCGATGTAACAACGAAGCGTGATCCGATTGCAATTTATTTTGACTTAAGGAAAATAAACCCGTCTCCATACATGTTTTATCTTGACTATGGTGATTTTCAAGTGCTGGGTGCCAGTCCTGAAATCCAAGTAAGGGTGGAAAACGATAAAATAGAAATGCGTCCTATAGCCGGAACAAGGGGGAGAGGGTCCACGGATAAGGAAGAGCTATCTATTGAAAGGGAATTACTGGGCGATGACAAAGAAAGGGCAGAGCATACGATGCTGGTGGACTTATGCAGGAACGACTTGGGGAGAATCAGCGAATTCGGGTCTGTGAAAGAGCCCGAGCTATTCATCGTTGAAAGGTATTCCCATGTTCAGCACATAGTTTCCCATGTGGTTGGAAAATTGAAAAAGGGCTTTGATTCGTTTGATGTTTTTAGGGCTACTTTCCCTGCAGGTACTGTCTCAGGTGCGCCTAAAGTCCGCGCAATGGAGATTATAGAGGAGCTTGAAAAAGAAAGCCGCGGAACCTATGCCGGGATTGTCGGGTATTTTGATTTAAAGGGAAGCATGGATACATGCATTACAATAAGGTCCATACTGGTGAAGGATGGGAAAGCAAGCGTTCAGGCTGGCGCAGGGATTGTTCTGGATTCGAATCCAAACAATGAATGGATAGAAACAAAAAGAAAAGCTAATGCATGCATAAAAGCAATAACCGGGAAAGAGTTGGACTTATGAAGAAAATATTCATAATAGACGCATACGACAGCTTTGTCTACATGCTGTACCAGTATCTGGGTAGCTTTCCCGACGTAAAGCTGATGATAAGGAGGTCTGATAAGTTTACTTTAGATGAAATCAAGAAATTCAACCCTGATTACATAGTGCTAAGCCCCGGTCCCGGCCACCCAAAAGACTCAAATTTCATTCCAGTGATCAAGGAATTCAAGACTACCCCAATCCTTGGCGTATGTTTGGGTCATCAGGCAATAGGCCTAGCTTTTGGCAGCAAGATAGAGGTGGCTAAGAACATAATGCATGGAAAAACCAGCGAAATAGTGCATGATAACAAAACAATTTTCAGGGGATTGGGCAATCCAATAAAAGCCACGCGCTATCATTCTTTGATAGTCACAGACCCACCAGATTCCTTGGAGGTTAGTGCTAAAAGTAGGAATGACAACTACATAATGGCAATAAGACACAAGAAATACCCAATAGAAGGCGTACAATTCCACCCTGAATCCGTATTGACATCAGAAGGCAAGAAAATCCTTAAGAACTTCCTGGAACATTACAAATAGGTTGATAGATTGTTTGCCCACGTTGTAGTAGCAGGAACTTTCGACTCTTTGCATAAAGGCCACAGGCTCCTGATTGAAAAAGCTCTTTCTATGGGCAAGCATGTGCATATAGGTTTGACAAGTGATTTGTTTGTCAAGGACAAGAATGTTAGGGTCAGGTCTTTTAGTGAAAGGAAAAAATCACTGTTGAAATTTTTAGGGAGAAGGGTAGGCAAAAGCACTATTTTTACTCTTGAGGATGCATTTGGACCTGCAATCAGTGACAAACAACTTGAAGCGATAGTCGTAACCGAAGAGACAGAGCTCAGGGCTAAGGAAATAAACGACATAAGGGGAAGGAGCAAGCTCAAGGCACTGGAAATAATAAGGGTTCCACTCGCATATGCCAATGATCTTAAGAAAATAAGCGATGAAAGGATAAGGAAGAAGGAAATCGATGCTGAAGGGAACAGGCGCACACCATTGATAATTGCAATTGGCTCTGCAAACAAAAGCAAGCTGGAAGGCGTTCAAAAAATAGTCAAGAAGATATTCAAATTCCCAACGAAGGTAAAAGGAATCCAGGTTCCTTCAAGAATAGGAAAGCAGCCCGTAGGTGAAAGGACTATTGAAGGTGCTTTATTCCGGGCAATGGAAGCAAGGAGCAGACTGAAAGCCGATTACTATGTTGGTTTGGAAAGCGGTCTATTCGAGTTTAAGGGTAAATACTTTGATATGCTCTGGTGTGCTATTCTGGATGAGCATGACGTCACTCTGGGCAATAGCATGGGTTTTGAAATAAAGAAAGAGCTAGTTGATGAAATGGTTAAAAACAACAAAGACATGTGTGAAATATTCTCCAGAATAAGCGGAATAAAGGAAATTGGCAAGGAAGAAGGTGCAATAGGCTACTTATCCAAGGGCATTACTAAAAGGAGTGAGATGGTAGAACAGGCTTTCCTCTGTGCGATGATACCAAGGATAGGAAAAACCCTATAATCTACTCAACATCCGAGATTCTCTTTATCCATCCAATCTTATCAAAGTCAGAATCAAATGAATAAATATTCTTAATTTTATATATCTTCATAATAACTATTGATAATGCATCGC
>JACQQB010000042.1 GCA_016207225.1 Microcaldota archaeon
AAGGCGCCAGGCTAGCTTGTATATAAGGTCCGAAATTTTGTTTTTCCCCATATGGCCGCACCCTTTCGTGTACTTTACATCCTTTATGCAGTTATATACGTATCTGTCCTTGACATGAGTTGTAACCATTGTAGTCGCAATTCTGCCACAGTTAGCGCAAACCGGCATCAGCGGGGACCAGTCGGGGCTTACTGTCTTCATTGAGGTTCTTGCAAGAATTTCTTTTGCTTGTACTTCGTTCTCCAAAAAGAAGACGGCATATTTATCCATATGGCCTTGTTTGTAAAGGTCTATTGCCGTTATGATTTTAGGATGCACGTCCAGCTTTTCCATTATTGAAATTAGTTCATTAAGGTAATGCTCGCCAAATGATTTGCAGCATTTCAAAGGATCCGGAACATCGCACAATGGTTTACCTAGATGTGGTGTGAGTTGATCTTGGAATTTAGCCATTGGCAGGGGCACTGCGTCAAACGCGTCAAAGATATCCGCAATGAAATAAAACTCTGCTTTATGGCCCATGAGTTCAAGCTGTTTCTTTATTGTGCTTGGATAGAGAAATTCGCAAACAGTACCTAAGTGGACTTCGCCGGAGGTAGTTATCCCAGAAGTTATTATGTAAGGCCGTTTATTTTCTTCAATTATTTTCTCTGCTAGGATCTCAGACCAGTGTTTGTTCTTTATTTCTTTTTCTTCCATAAAATCCTTTTTTGAACTATATTTATACTTTTTTCATAAAATCTTCTAACGAGATAATTTCACAGCCTATATTTTCTAGTTCTGCCATATCCTTATCATAAATTCCAGATATGGCGTCTTTAATTACAATTATCTTAAAGTCTCTTTCACTAGCCTCATAGATTGAAGTTCTAGGGCAGTTTGGAAAGTTGCATCCTGCAAAAACCAATGTGGTAACCCCCTTATTTCTTAAAGTCTCTTCTAGTTTAGTATTGTAGAATGCGCCCCATCTTTGTTTGTAGATTATATGCTCGTTTTTGGAAATTTCCTGTAATTCGCCTTTAAGCAGCTTTTCAAAATTAAGTTTATTTGGATTTGGCTTTAGTTCTTTGACCAATTCTGAGCCTTCAGAGCCCGGCACAGCTGCTTTTTTACCTTCTTCAATCATTTTTTTTCTACATAATTCAGCGTTAGTGCCGTCTTCTTTATATAGACGAATAACGTGGATTATTGGTTTTTGTTTTTCCCTGAATTTATTTAGAAGTGTAACTATCTTTGGAACTATCTCCAATGTACCTTTGATTTCCAAGGGTGCATTTTTTAGTGTGAAGTCGTTTTGTACATCTATAGTTATCAGTGCCATTCTGTCATTATCCGGCTTCGTATATTTATCGGTCATTTTTACCACATATTAAAAGAGCGGGCCCGGCGTGATTTGAATTCGCGGAACATAAGTTAGTACTTATATCCTCACGCGGCGGACTGGTTTCACCAGGTCTTTAAGAGCTTCAACCATTCAGTCAGTTGCTCTACTTCTTAGCTTTTTTGATAAGCTTCCAAGCTGAGCTACGGGCCCACTGTTACTCTATTTTGTCCATGAAAAGTTATAAAATCAATGTGTTTGACTTGGGGCATTCCCCAATTAACATCAAGAATTATGTTGGTTCAGTATGTAAAGAATTAACATGAATATTGTAGTTTTTAGGCTTGGCCACAGGCCTTTTAGAGATAAGAGAATAACAACACATGTCTTCTTAGCTGCGAGGGCTTTTGGTGCCAGTGGCGGACTTTATAGCGGGGATAAGGATTTTGAGTTGGAAGAGAGAATTGGGAAAGTCGCGGATAATTTTGGCGGTAGCTTTTCCCTTTCATATGAAAAGGGGTGGAAGGGTGTTGTTGAAAAATGGAAAAAGACAGGGAGAGTGGTTCACCTTACTATGTACGGCGTACCTTTTGAGGATGTTATGAGTGAGATAACCACGGATAATTTGTTGATTGTTGTTGGAGGGGAAAAGGTCCCGAGCGAGTTGTATAAAGATGCTGATTACAACGTTTCGGTTACCAACCAGCCACATAGTGAAGTGAGTGCTCTTGGTGTATTTTTACACAGTTTGGTGAGGGGCGGAAAGGTAAAACCAAATTTTCAAAACAGCAAGTTTAAAATCATACCTAATCCGAGTGGCAAGAGTATGAAAGAAATGAATATATAGCTGTACAGATAGAATATAATGTGACCAGTATGGCTAAAAAGAAAAAAAAGGCACGCGCTGAAAAGACTGGGCTGCTTGCAAACAGGCTAGTTAGACAGTTCTTATTGCAGACAGCTGGTGAAAACGCTTTGAAGATTGTGAAAGAGTTTAGTGAAGAAATGAGTGATGAAGATTTAGCAAGAACCTGCAAGTTGAAAGTTAGTGATGTACGGGCTGTTTTGAACAAGCTGCATGGTTGTGGAATGGCTAAGTATAATAGGATAAAGGACAAGGAGACAGGTTGGTATTCTTATATCTGGAACATTGACCCGGACCAAGTCATTAAGGTAGTGGATGGGGAAAAAGCCAGAAGATTGAGTAGTAAAGAGAGTGCTAATGCCAGTGAGACTTTTGAGTTTTATAATTGTGAACATTGCAAGAGTGCCCAAAAAATTTCTTTTGAGATAGCGATGGATAGTTGGTTCAAATGCACTGGATGCGGCTCGCAGCTGTCACATATATAATTATTCCACTGGGAGGCTGTGTTTGAAAAAGTTTAGGAATTAAATTTTTATGTAGAAC
>JACQQB010000044.1 GCA_016207225.1 Microcaldota archaeon
ACCTAGACACATTCACTTCATTTCTACTCTCCCATTCAACCTGGGCAAAAACTATTCCCTGCTGCCTAACCCTGACTATTGTCCCATTTACCAAAAAGTTTCTGGAAAGTGGAGCTATCGTTGGCTCTTCCATCTGCTGGATCTTTCCATCCTCTATCAATGCCCTTAAGCTAACGGTAA
The DNA here is from genome assembly GCA_016207225.1 of Microcaldota archaeon. Classification (GTDB taxonomy): domain Archaea; phylum Micrarchaeota; class Micrarchaeia; order Burarchaeales; family JACQQB01; genus JACQQB01. The sequence continues at coordinate 181 of JACQQB010000044.1, forward strand.
CATTACTTCCGACAGGCTTGTTTGCAACATCCAATGTTAACAAAATATCCCTTTCAATTGCTACATCCACTCTGCTCAAGTTTGGTGCTGTGAACTGGGCAGTCCCGTTTATTCTCAAGCTAGCCCTTCCAACGATGCTAAGGTTGAGTCCCCTAAAGCTAACTACTATCTCACTTACATTCGCATTTGCTGGCAGGTTCAGAACTAACGTATCCTCATTCACATTGGTCTTGTAAGAAACTTTATTGGTCTTTATCAGATCAGAAATTATCACATTTGCGCTGCCTAAATCTTTCCCACTCAGAACCAACGAATCATCATACTTGACTATAGTGGCATTAACTGCTGCAATCCCAAGGAACCTGTCTTTAACCGTAGGCAAACTGCCTGAATCATTCTCATTAGTGATCGGAGTCTGAGGTTGCTGCTGGACAGGCTGGCCTGGCAATAACACGAACAACTCAAGAATAAAGGCTAAGACTACCAAGATAACAAATAACTTTATTAGACTGTCCTTAGTAAAAAGATTTGATATATTCATACTACTCTATTATTTTAGAGAAAATTTATATATGGTGAGTTTATGGAAAAAATACAAAACAATGACTTTATAAAAGTCAGCTATACAGCAAAAAAAGCAAGCACAAACGAAATATTTGAAACAACAGATGAAAATGCAGCAAAAGAAGCAAAAATCCACAGTGAAGATTCCAAATACGGCCCAGCACTGATTGTAGTTGGAAGAAAGCACATGGTTCCTGGCATAGAAGAAGCGTTAACCACGATGACTGTGGGTGAAGAGAAAACAATTGAAGTTTCACCAGAAAAGGCCTATGGCAACAGGAGAGCCGATTTAGTAAGGCTAATGCCAGTAGCTCAGTTTAGAAGAAACAACATCGACCCCTACCCCGGCCTTGTACTGAATTTGGATGGGATAAGTGCAACTGTAAAAAGCGTAAATAGCGGAAGAGTTACGATAGACCTCAATCATCCCATGGCAGGCGAAAAGCTAACCTATCAGGTAAAAATCAACGAAAAACTAAAAACTGAAGAAGATAAAGTCAAAGCACTGCTCGAGGAATCAAAACTTAACGGAACCATAACTATTGAAAAAACAAAATTGGAATTGAAGGTTGACCCAAAACTACTGAACAACGAAAACTATTTCGCGAACAAGACTTTATTCCTGAACCTGGTCAAGACCCTAATACCCGAATTCAAGAAACTAATCGTGATAGAAGAATATGAAAACGAAGAGAAGGCGTGATAATGTCTAGGTACCAAAGGCATTCTGTAAAAAAAATTTATGCCGAAGATCTTTCCTGGGAATCCTTAATCAACGTCTTCGAAGAGGATTTAAACGAATCCCTTAAGGGCATTATACAACTGCAATCGAGGGACAATGAGGGCGTGCCAATCAAGCTGCATAAGGAACTTGCAATCACCAGGCTCATTCTCTCTGAAAGACTGAAGCATGCAGATAAAGAGCAAGTAACCCCAGATTCCAAATTACTGGTGGACCTGGTAAAACTTTTAAAACGATGCGAGAAACTATCTACTCTCTATGAGCTGAACCTGGACAAATGGTCCTCCTTTATTCTTGCAATAATCGAAAAGTTAAAAAAAGAAAAACTTCTTGTTTATAAAAGTAAAAAACCCAAAGAAAAGCTAATCTGGCAGAAAATAAAACGAGATTTGGATGAGAAAGATGGAAAAGATTAAACTAAATACCCAGCCACTCGATCTAGCCTTCCATCAAAAAAAGCTTTTTTCAGGCGGAAGTGAAATCAAGGGTACTGCCAGACTCTTGGAAGAGCTCAGGGAGGTTGTTCATGATTCTGAATTCTATTCAAAATCCAACAAAAAACTCGAATTATATTTCATGTTCAGGAATCTCTATCCTGCTCTTAACAAATATGACTTAAATTATGACATAACCATACTGTCTCCTACTCCAATGGGAAAGGAGTTCAACAAAACCTTAGGGCATTATCATGCACAGGCCACTCCAAAGCTAACCTATCCGGAAATATACGAAGTACTTCATGGAGAAGCCCATTACTTAATACAAAAATTGGAGAATGGAAAGATTGTGGATGTTTTGCTAATTAAAGCCAGGAAAGGCGATAAGGTGTTCGTTCCTCCAAACTATGGCCATGTGACAATAAACCCAAAAAATGATTTCCTGGTCATGGCTAACCTCGTCAGCAACAGGTTGCCCTCGATCTATGCTCCTTACAAGGAAAATAAAGGAGGAGCCTACTATGAATTGGATAATAATGAGCTAATTCCAAACAAAGTCTACGGAATCCTTCCACAAATAAAGGTTCTTAATGCCCCTAAGTGCAAGCTGAGTGATAACCTTTGCAATGCATGTGCAGAAAACCCAGAGATATTCGCATTCCTCAATAATCCCAACATTCAAAATGAACTGTTTTAAATCACCTTACCTAAAAGGTTACGTGAGACTATGCAGCATTCAATAGAACGCATGGGTGAAGAAGAAAAGGAAAGGAAAGTGCTGACAGAACTAGCTGGCAAGCTCTCAATGACCCAGACTAAGGAAGACCAACGAAAAATCATCTCATATGTCATCAACCAAGTTTATCCTGACCTATCGCCAAGGGAAAAGAACTCCTTAATAGACAAGTTCCTAAGGTTCGGGCAATTCGAGGATTTGATGGAGGATTCAGACATTGAGGACATACTTATAAATTCAATAAACTCAGTATTCGTTTTCCATGCTAAAAAAGGAATGATAAAAACTAATAAAACTTTCAAGGATGTTGAGGATCTCAACATATTTGCTGAAAAACTTCTCGTTGTTTCCGGCAAAACAGAATTCAAACCAGTAAACAACTTTCACTTGCCGGACGGGAGCCGTGTCAACATCGTGAGCTCACCTACCGGGCCACAAATAACAATAAGAAAATTTAAGCACAGGACATTGAGTATAATTGATTTGATAAAGTCTGGAACTTTGGATTATTTCCTTGCAGCCCAGCTTTGGGTCTATTCTGAAGGTTTGGGGATAAAACCCGCGAATCTTTTAATAGGCGGAATGCCTGGTTCAGGTAAAACAACCCTGCTCAATGCACTTTTCAGTTTCTTTCCTACTAATGAGAGAACTGTAGTCATAGAAGACACTCTTGAACTAAACACAAAATCAAAAGAAAACTGCTCCAGACTTGAATGTAACCCTGAATTAAGTATGCGGGATCTAGTCAAAAATACGTTGAGGATGAGACCGGATAGGATTATAGTAGGCGAAGTTCGCGGGGAGGAAGCAATGGACCTAATGACCGCCATGAACATAGGTAAAATATGTATGGGAACATTACATGCAAGCACAAGCAGGGAAGCAGTCATGCGCTTGCAGAATGAACCAATGAACATACCTCAAGAAAGCGTTCCACTCATAGATGTATTTGTCATAATACGACATTTCCTTTTACCCAGTGGTGTATTCAGGACAGTATCCCAGGTAAGTGAAGTTGGAGGCATAGAAAAGAAAGTTCTACTTTCTGACTTATGTATTTTTGACCCTAAATCTGGAAAAATGGCAGAATCCCACCCAAGTGTCATTTACAGGGATAAGCTCGCAGAGGCAGCCGGAATTACTCCAAAGGAAATAATGGATGAGATTAACCTGAGATCCAAAATACTCAAAACATTGGAGAAAAATAACATAACCACGATTGAAGCAATTTCTGAATTTTGTGCTAAGTACTATGAAAATCCAAATAAGGCATTAACAAGTATAGGATTACCCATGTAAACCCAAATTACTTTGTCTACCCTACCTTATTCTGTCTATATTCTTTTTCATATTTCTTTAGGGCATCAATCATAAGATCTTTTTGCGGTTGTGTAAGTTTAGCATTATTGACACCATTTATTATTTGGTCGATGTATTTACTTGGCAAACTTTGAAATTCTGTTAACCCTACTCTTGATATCGTAAACCCAAGGATTTTTTCATGAGGTACATTGGCCAACCTCACAGCTTCATGAATAGCCCCTTGTTGCACTGTGCTAAGAGCATTCCACGATGCATCTCTTCTATATGCTGCTACCTGCATTGCTTCAGCAGCAGTCTGAAATAAAAAAACCATTCAACCACCCAAAATATATTTCTTCCAATGCTTAAAAATATATCTTTAAGTCTGTCTATAGCTTAGCTAACTCCTTATTGCTTTTACCCTCTACAAACTTGGCTGGTATTCCCATATTTTTAGCCAATCGTTCGTAAGCTATTTGATAAAATCGGTCACTTGCTGCAGGTGTAGCTACAGTGCTGGTACCTAACACACTCTTTCCTCCTGCTACCCTGCTCAAACCTTTGTCAAAATAATGTTCAAATCTCTCTCTAACAAATGCATTAAATCCATCTGGGGTTAATTTCTTATTACTTATCTCATCCTTCGCATCATTCAAAGCAGCACGCATTGCTGATTCGGTCATCTGATTTGTCTGTGTTCCTAATCCTGCCATAAAATCACATATTATTACTCTAGAATATCTTAAATACTTTTCATCCCTATACCAACAAATTCAACCCGCGTAGCATTGCCTCTACACTTGCCATCACTATGTCTGTCCCTGTTGCAGCCGCAGAAACTTCCTTTTCATCTTTTCTTATCCTTATTTTTACAGTTACTAAGGCATTAGTTCCACCAGTAATGGCATCCACCTCATAACTTACTAACTCCACACCCTTAATGCCGAGTGAATTCTCAATCGCCTTTATGGCAGCATCAACCGGCCCGTTACCAGTAGCCGAACTAATCTTCTCCTTATTGTTCACACTAATCTTAACACTGGCAGTAGGCGTTACCTTGCTTCCAGTAATCGCCACCATCTCCTCCAGCTTAACCTTTGCTTCCTTCTGCATGCCTAAAACATCAAAAACTATCGCATGGAAATCCGCATCAGTTATCTCCTTTCCTGTGTCTCCTATTTCCTTGACTCTTTTGAATATGGTGCTAAGCTGTTCTTCGCTCACATCCATCCCAAGTTCCTTTACCTTCAGCTTTATTGCCTGCGAGCCGGAATGCTTGCCTAAAACAATTCTTCTCTTCTGGCCCACCATTTCAGGATTTATCGGTTCATAAGTGCTCGGGGCTTTCAGTATCCCATCCACATGTATCCCCGATTCATGAGTGAATGCATTTCTTCCGACTACTGGCTTATTGTGCGGTAAGGTTATTCCCGTCACATTTTCTATAAAACTAGAAATCTCACTTAATTTTTTTATATCTACAGTTTTTATTTTGTACAAATATTTCAAATCCAAAGCCACTTCTTCTAAAGGTGCATTACCAGTTCTTTCACCCAAGCCATTTAC
>JACQQB010000045.1 GCA_016207225.1 Microcaldota archaeon
ATTCAAAAGGCCCTAAAATTCCAGTTATCGCAATACACGGCACACATGAAAGAAGGACCAAAGACCTGATAAACCCTGTGCAAATCTTTGAATTGGCAGGTTTTTTTATTAACGTACACAACTCCAAAGCAGTGTTTGAGAAAGACGGTGACAGGGTTGCTGTCCAAGCCATAGGAGGGGTGCCCGAGGACTATGCAATAAATGTTTTTAAGAGTTCTAACATCAAGCCAGTTGAAAGTGCATTCAATATCTTCATGCTTCACCAAACTCTGAAAGATTTCATACCTGCAGATATTGACTGCCTAAGCATTGAGGACTTGCCCAAAGGCTTTGACTTGTATGTATGCGGTCATCTGCATGCAAAACGAATCTCAGAAGAGAAAAAAATCCTCATTCCTGGAAGCACTGTGATAACCCAGCTCAGGGAAGGGGAAGACGGTGAAAAGGGCTTTTGGCTTTATGACACTCAGACCAGGAAGGCAGAATACGTTCCAATACCGGTCCGTCCATTCTTTTTCAGAGAAATTGAACTGAACGGGGCAAACTTGGGCGACATCGAGAAATCCTGCAAAGAAACCATAGAGTCGATACTTAAAAATTCTCAAATCAAGCCAATTCTCAAGATCAAGCTAAAAGGAACGCTGGCCAAAGGCTTACTAAGCGGTAATCTTGACCTGACCTCCTTGGTCAGGGAATATGATCCTAAACTTTTCTTGGAAATAGACAAGGATTTCGAGACCAACACAAGTGAAAGGGTGGAATCTATCAGGTCCTTCAGGGAAAAAAAAGCCTCCATAAAAGACTTGGGCTTAGACATACTTAAAAAAAGGTTAAAAGAGTCTAATGTCGAAATTGAGAATGTTGAGGAATTGTTTAACCTATTAAGCGATGATTATGAAGCGGCTTTGAAAAAGATTATGGAGAAATGAGTTGTTCGATATGGAAGAAGTTAAGGTAAAAGCACCAGCCACAAGTGCTAATCTAGGTTCAGGGTTTGATATATGCGGCTTAGCTTTGAAAGAACCCTATGACATAGTTACTGTAAGAAAAAGCCCTCAAATGCAGATCCAGAATACTGGAAAATACAATGCTAATAACAGCTTAGAGTCAAGCATGATAATGGAAGTCGTTAAAAAAATGAAGGAGGATTTCGGAATAAAGGACAACCTCTCAATATCCATAGATAAAAATATAAAACCAAAGGCAGGCATGGGAAGCAGTGCTGCAGAGAGTTCTGGAACTGCATTGGCGATTAATGAACTCTATTCACTAAACCTAAGTAAAGAGAAACTGGTTCATTATGCTTCGTTCGGGGAACATCTTGCATCTGGTGCCAGGCATCTAGATAACCTGTCCCCATGTATTTTTGGCGGCTTCACCATTACGTATTCAAATGAACCGATCAAGGTAAAAAAATTAGCGCCGCCTAAAGAACTCGATTGTTTGCTGATCATACCGGATACTGAAAAACAGTCAACAAAATTTGCCAGAAGCCTATTGCCTGAAATGGTATCAAGAAAGGACGCTCTCTACAATTCATTCTGTCTTGCCAAACTTATTACTGGCTTTATGGACGGTAATGCCGATCTCATACTGGATTCCATGGATGACAAAATAGTCGAGCCACCAAGGGCAAAAGCCGGAATATTCCTAAATCTTCCAGAGCTTAGGCAAATCGGGAAAGAACTGGGTTATGGAATTGCCGGCAGTGGTGCAGGGCCTGCAATTCTGGCAATAGGCATGAAAAACAACAAAAATAAAGTACAATTTACCGAAAAAATAAATTCATTGTTCAAAAAGATCCACAAGGATGTTGAATTAATCTGGACTGAACCGGATTTGGGCGGGGCCAGAGTCTGCTGATTTATTCATGGATAACCTGGAAGTGAGGTGTTCTAATGTTACGATCTAAAGCACAAAAAACAGCCGGCCAACAGTCTGCTGCAAATGCTGAATTTGCTGGTAGGGAACTGAAGTCAGAGTTGCAAGATAGACATACGGACTCTAAGTCTATATTGGCTAGACTTGATGCATATGTTAAAGAGGGTAACCTAAACAGCGGAACCAAAGAAGCTAGAGATACGGCTAAACTAGAACTTCAAAAACTTATTCTTGATTCAGTAAACGTGCCACAAAAAACAAGGGATATTCTAATGGACCTGCTTGCTAAGAGAATGCGAATTTGCGATAGTCAGGGCTTAGTACTGCAGATAGGTAAGATAAACTTACTTGAAACCATAATAATCTTTAAAGATCTTGTGGAACAAATCAAGAAACACAGTCTATTTCTGAGTAGCAAAACACAATCAGACTGGCTAAGATTTCTACCAGTACTTGAAGTCGAAGTCTCTACTTTGGAAAAAATTGCGGAAGGGGTGAAAGGTACCCAAGTAGGCTGTGTTCTAGAGGCCAAACCACAATGTGCCAACCACTTTTTCATTGAGTTGGCTAAGCTTGCCAACATTCTAATCATAAACCATTATCTTGGAGAAGAGTCCGAATATTTCCATACAATGGCTGAGGATTGCACTATTCAATATCTAAATAAATACTTCCCAGCCTCTCTTGACGACTTGGTTGCGTCTTTTATCACCAAAATCCAACAACTAAGAGAATAGTCCTCCCACTGTTTATTTATTATAGTGGCTCACTGCTGCCACGACTAAACCCAAAATCGTTTCTTTCATTAATGTGCGAAAATAAATCAAAGACAGTCTTGCCCAAAATCAATATCACCAATGTCCCTGTGCTTTCATCACCAGCCAGTATAGCACCGAATAGTACTGCAACGTGCATCAGAATTATTCTCCTATATGGATACATAAAGAGGGATCCCACATCTGCACTCTCATACTCATTCCTGCCAATGTAGTTAGTCCAAAATGATATCACATGACTTAAGAATAAAAATATAAAACCTAACACCAGTGAATAAAACAAACCAAATGAAAGTTCATTATTGATAATTATGAACGTAATCAAAAAAATTAGATGAACAAACATAAAAATACCATAATGAAGAGCAAAAAATGGAATCATCTTAAGCTTGGCTGCTCTAAGGTCACCCTCATTCCCTATCATGACCACCCTATCATTAAGCATAAGTTGTTTTGGCATTCCCTTAGCTATCCACATTTTTGCTATGTTGAAAAATCCGATTATTGCACTCTCTGACCAGTAAAGAAGAATGACTTCCACGATGCTCCAGCCAAAATAAAACACACCTATCAATGGGACGATATTTGCAGCTATCAACACCGGAACTGAAAGATACTTCAGAATCTGCAACTGCATTTTTTCATCCTATCCGCTTGTTTTTCTTCAAAAAATCTGCATACCAAACAAATTTTTGCACTGCATCCAAAGCTGCAGTAGGCGAATGATATGTCGGTATTCCGTAACTGTCAAAAATTCTCTTGTGGACTTCCGTATACTCCCCTCCAGTTGAAATAACCACTATAGGCTTCTTTTTCTGGTCTGCCGCTCTTGTTATTACTGAGATTACTCTTGAGTCTATTGCTACTGTTTGGAATAGCACTACAACAACTATAATATCTACATTAGGATCTTCCATCAGCGTATTTATAGCAAGATCATACCTTGCTGAATCCGCATCACCTACAACGTCTAACGGATTTCTTATATTAACATAATTTGGTAAGTTCTTCCTCAATATTTTTTTACTCTCTTCACTAAAATTAGCCAATTCCAATTCAAATAATTCTACTGCATCTGTAGCCAAAACTCCATAGCCTCCCCCGTTCGTAACTATCCCCACTCTATTACCTTTTGGTAACGGCTGGTCGAATATTTTAGCAAAATAGAATAATTCCATTAAAGTCTTGGCTTCGATTATTTTACATTGTTTCATAACTGCCCGGTATGCTTCGGCGCTTCCTGCCAGTGATGCAGTGTGTGACTTTACTGCCTCTGCACCTTTTTTACTTACTCCTGCCTTGAGCAATATTATTGGCTTTTTCTTTGCAATTTCTTTCGCTACTTTTATGAATTCTTTTCCTCTCCTAACTCCTTCCAGATACATTACTATGATCCTTGTTTTCTCATCCTTTCCTAAATATTCAAGTAAATGTGTTTCATCTATGACTGTGGCATTTCCATAAGAAACGAATTTACTTATGCCTATACCAGCATAGGCTGCCAAGTCCACTATGCAACCGCCTACAGCACCGCTCTGGCTAATAAATCCTATATCTCCCACTCTTGGCCTAGCCATTTTGTAAACAGGCAAGAATATTCCATCAACTCTAGCAGCTGGATTCAAAACTCCTAAGCAATTGGCCCCTATTATGGAAAGATCATATCTCTTTGCAATCTCAGCCACCTGCCTCTCCCCTTCCACATTTCCAACTTCTGAAAAGCCGCCTGTGATTAACACTATTCCCCTAACTCCTTTCTTGCCACATTCTTCCAGTGCGCCAGGAACGAATTGAGCAGGGATTGCAATTATTGCACAGTCTATCTTGCCCTTAATACTCGAAACATTCTTATAGCATTTTAAGCCTAAAATCTCAGTAGCATTCGGGTTTATCGGATAAATATCTCCGGGAAAACCACCGGCCACAAAATTCTTAACAATCGCATGGCCCACCTTGCTGGGCTCTCTTGAAGCACCTATTACCGCAATGCTTTTAGGTTCAAATATTTGTTTTAGGTTAATCATTCAATCATCCTTACATCCACTACTACGTAGCCCTTCTCATACGCGATTACAGGATTCAAATCCAATTCCTTTATCTTACTCTCCGATAGTAATCTTGAAACCTTTACCAACAAGTCAGCAACTGCATTCAGGTCAACAGGCTTTGTTCCTCTTGCTCCCTGCAATATTGGCAAGCCTTTAATCTCACTAATCATCTCTAAAGCATCCTCTTTTGAAATAGGGCAGACCCTCATTGAAAAGTCCTTCAGAATCTCAACATAAATTCCACCTAATCCAAACAGAACCAAAGGACCAAACTGCTCATCTACCTTTCCTCCAACTATGAGTTCAATTCCCTTACTTGCCATTTTCTGAATAAGCATTCCTTCTATCCGTGCCCCCTTTGCATTTGCCATTATCCCTTTCCAAGCTTTTCCAAGTTCTTCAACATTGCTTATATTGAGTTTTACACAGCCTCTGTCGCTCTTATGCAAAATATCTGGAGAAATTATCTTAATGGCTAAAGGAAAACCTAGTTTGGTTCCAATTTTCTTAGCTTCACCCAAATCTCTTGTAAGGAGCGTTGGAACTACATTTATTCCATATTTTTTAAGAGTAGCAATACCCTCCAAAAGTTCCATCATTCTCCCTAGCGCTTAAGCACGTTGTTAATAAGAAACAAAACCGCAATTATAAGAATTAATAGTAAGATAACACCATAAAGTGCCCATGTCTTTGCATAATACTTTATTTTCGAGCCAATTCTTACCCATCTGTCGCTCACTACTCTCCCGGCAGGCCTTGCAGGCCCTGAACTTTCTTCAATAAATTCCCTAGAAATATCCTCTTCAGCATCTTTCTCTGCAGGAGTAACTATCTTTGCCTTCTTCCCGCCTGCCTTCTTGAAGCCCAGCTCAGTCATTATAACGCTTACTTTACCTGCTCTCAGGTTATAGTCTATCAAATTCTGCTTAACAAGCTTGTAAAGATGAAATGCTAGATCGCTTTCCCTTAAATTCAACTCCCTGCCCAGAGTTTCAACATCGCTTACACCCGTGGCCATTACACTGAGTATGCCATTATCCACTTCATCCAAGGGGTCCGGAATTCTTTCCTGGGCCATTTTCAACAAGTTCGTTCCCTTCTCAGTAATCCTAATAGGGCTAAATCCTATAGCCGATTCTATGTCTATGTAACCCTTGATCTTTAAGGTTCCAAGGAGATTTGCCGCATCAAAGAATGAGGAGTTGATCTTACCCCCAAACCTTTCAACAACGCTATCCTTGTCTACCCTCTCAACTACTATCAAATCTAAGAAAGTCAATTCTCTCATATCCGCCACTGAATCACGGTATCTTTAATGGCATATTGTTTTTAAAGTTTTTCATTACAGTCCGAATAGAAGGATACTGTTAAAAACATTGAAATTTGAAAGCTAGTCATGGAGCTTAGCTTTTTAGGCGGTGCTAATGAGGTTGGGAGAAGCGCCATTTTGCTTGAATCTGACAAGAAATTCCTTCTTGATTACGGCGTAAAACTCTTTGGAGGTCCACAATACCCAAGGCTTCTTGACTCTCTCGATGTCCTGGTAACCTCCCATGCGCATTTAGACCACATAGGCCAAACACCCGTACTTTTTGACAGGTTTAAGATCCCATGGATAACTACCTACCCAACACAGCCCATAGCAGGAAGGCTTTTGATAGATTCAATGAAGATTGACAAAGAGATACAGTTCGACTCAACGGATTTTGACAAGCTTATGAACAGTTTCTTTCCACTACCTTATGAAAAAGAGTTTCATTTTTCTAAAACCTCTATAACCTTCCATGACGCCGGCCATATACCTGGAAGTGCAATGACGGAACTAAAGGTAAACGGGAAAAAAATAGTCTACACCGGCGACTTCAATTCTAAAGAAACTAAACTGCATAACGGTGCAAAGACAATCCAGAATATCGACACCCTGATAATCGAAAGTACCTATAGCAACAGGGAGCACCCAGACAGGAAAGATGTGGAAAAAAAGCTTAAGGAAGAGGTCAAAAAAACATTAGATGATGGCGGCACTGTATTGCTACCTTGCTTTGCAGTTGGAAGAACACAGGAAATGCTTCAGGTCCTAGACTCACTCAACCTGAACGCTGACATCTATCTGGAGGGCATGGGTGCAGGAGTTACCAACATAATCCTAGACTATCCAAGCTATATAAGGGATGCAAAGGCATTGAAAAAGGCTTTCAAAAGAGTTAACATAGTCACTGGAAAAGAGATGTGGAAAAAGAAAAAAGCAATGCACGGTCCTGGCATTATCGTTGCAAGTGGGGGCATGCTTGAAGGAGGCCCGGCAATAAGATATGTTCTCAAATTAAACAAACAGAGTCCAAAGTCCAAGGTCATTTTCACAGGCTACGGTGTTGAAAATACCAACGCAAGGTACTTATTGGAAAAGGGCATTGTTAAAAGAGGCGAAGAAAACATAAGGATTGATTTAGGGGTTGAGTACCTGGACTTCTCTGCCCACTCCGGGAAAAGTGACCTCCTGGAGTTCATCAAAAAAGCAAATCCTGAAAAAGTATTCTGCGTGCACGGTGATCATTGTCCTGAATTTGCAGAAAGACTGAAAGAACAGGGCTATGAAGCTTATGCCCCCAAACTGAATGAAACTCATGTACTGTAGGTGTTTATGTGAATATTTGCATGCTCGATCCGTTATTCATCCCTTATCATGGCGGAGCTGAAAAACATGTTTATGAAGTC
>JACQQB010000046.1 GCA_016207225.1 Microcaldota archaeon
CCCACTTTCCGATATCTATTGAAATAAAAGATAAAAAATTGGTAATTAAAAACTTCTTAGGTGAAAAGCAGCCGAGGTCTGCCAAGATCGTAGGCACAACCAAGATTGAAGTAAAGGGTCAAGAAGTAACCATCTCAGGAACAAGCAAAGATGATGTAGGGCAAACAGTTGCAAATTTAGTCAATGCTACAAGAATATCCGACCGTGATTCAAGGGTATTCCAAGACGGGCTTTATATAATTGAGGAATGATTATGAAAAAGAGATCTCATCCAACATTTTCCAGAGCTAACTTCAAGAGAAAGGACAGGAAAAGGGTAAAGGATAATTGGCGCAAGCCAAGAGGCATAGATAACAAAAAGAGATTAAAAATAAAATACATGGGAAGAGAACCAAACATCGGCTGGCGCAATTCCAAGGAAACAAGATATCTTCACCCATCAGGCTTGAAAGAAGTTTTAATCTACAATTCAAAAGACCTTAATAAGCACAAAGGAAAATGCTTGAGAATTGCCCATTCTGTAGGTATGAAAAAGAAAACAGAAATCGTACAAAAAGCCACAGAGTTAGGTATAAAAGTCGTAAATCCGTGATGTTATGAGTTTACAAACCGTAAAAAGAATAGCCTCATACCTGCTTAAAGCAGGTGAAAGCAGAATAAAGATTAAACCTGAGGAAATAAAAAGGGTAAAAGAGGCTTTGACTAGGGACGACGTCAGGTCACTAATCAAGGAAGGGATAATATTTGCCGAAAAGAAACGGGGAGTTTCAAGGGCCTTAGCCAAAATAAAACTAAAGAAAAAACAAAAGGGAAGGCGAAGAGGGTTTGGGAGCAGAAAAGGTACTAAATACTCAAGAATCTCAAGAAAAAGAATATGGATTAATAAGGTTAGGGCACAAAGATATTTATTGAGAGAATTACAAAGTAATGGTAAGATAAAAGAGAACAATTACAGGAGTCTCTATAAAATGGTTAAGGGAAGGGCATTCAAGAGCAAGGAAGGAATGCTTACCTATTTAAAGGAAAATAATCTAGTAAGCGGTAAATTATAAGCTGGTTTATATGAGTAAAGCAACAGGACCAAAATATGTTGTCCAATTCAGGAGAAGAAGGTCAAATATAACTAATTATAAGAAGAGGTTGGCATTGGTAAAATCAAATTTAGTCCGAATCGTGATTCGCAAGACTTCCAAGAACATACTTATTCAATTCATTCAATTTTCGGAGAAAGGTGACAAAACCCTCATATCTACAAGATCCACAGAACTAAACAAATACAACTGGCATGCAACAAACAACACTCCGACTGCTTATCTAACTGGCTTGCTGGCCGGAAACAAAGCATTAAGAGCCGGAATAAAAGAAGCAATTCTGGACATTGGCCTGCACGCACCTAGCAAAGGCTCATGTGTTTTCTCAGGGCTCAAGGGAATCATAGATTCAGGAGTAAAAAGCAATGCCGGTGAGGGCCTATTCAGCGAAGAGAGGATAAAGGGAATTCACATAACAAAATATGCTGAAAGCATAAAAAACACAGATAAGTACAATTCCGTTTTTGCTTCATACTTGAAAAAGGGCATAAAGCCCGAAGAGTTGACTGTTCTTTTTGAAAAAACCAAGGGAACTATAAAAGCTGGTGCTTAAAATGGAAGAAAAACAAGACCCAATGGACTGGAATCCAAAAACTGAAATAGGTAAAAAAGTAAAAAATAAAGAAATAACTACTATTGAAGAAATATTCGCAGCAGGAAGACCAATACTGGAGTCACAAATAGTTGATATACTTCTACCAAATCTCACGGAGGAAACACTCGAAATCAAAACAACTCAGAGAATGACAGACTGTGGAAGGAAAACCCAATTCAGGGCAATAGTTTTAGTAGGGGATGGAAACTCTCATGTTGGGATAGGAATAGGGAAAGCAGATGAAACAAGGCCAGCAATAGAGACTGCAATAAAAAATGCAAAAAAAAGAATAACCAGTATCCCACTGGCCTGCGGTTCTTGGGAATGTGGTTGTGGTCAAAAGCACACCTTGCCGATATTAGTTGAAGGAAAGAATGGAAGTGTCTCAGTAACTTTAAAACCCGCATCACGTGGGGTTGGTCTGGCAGCGAATGAAGTAGTTAGAAAAGTACTTGGGATGGCAGGAGTCAAAGACATTTGGAGTTTTTCAAGAGGAAGAACCAGAAATATTTACAATTCCGCGATGGCGGTTTACAACGCACTCGAATCCTTGAACAAGATCAAATGGCAAGGTAGTTGGGAACAAGTAGGAACAGTCAAGCAACCTGAAGGTGAAGTCAGTGGATAAAAAAATATTGGCAGTTGTATTGGTTCGTGGCGTAGCAGATGCTTCAAGAAAGATAGAAGGGACCTTAAATTTATTAAACTTAAAGCAGGTCAATACCTGCACAATAATTGACTCAAGACCATCCTATATAGGCTCCATCAAACTTTGCAAAGACTACATTACCTGGGGAGAAATAAACCCTGCTACTTTTAAAAGATTATTCGAAAAAAAATTAAATGGAGAGCTGAAAGAAAAGAAGCTAACTCCACAGCAGCTTGCAGACAAGATCCTGAAATTCGAGACTGATTTCAAAAAAGAAGGAATACGCAATGTATTCCATTTGAATTCACCAAAGAAAGGCTACAGGCATATCAAAAAACCGTATCCAAAGGGTGCTTTGGGCTACAGGGCAGAAGCAATAAACCAACTTTTGGCTAGAATGTTAAGGTGAGTAATTTGGCAAGAAGACATAGAAAAGCATCAAGAAAATATTTAGGTTCACGCTCTTGGGGAGCTGGCAATATAAAAAATAGAAGAGGAAAAGGAAGCAAGGGAGGCAAGGGTTATGGTGGAGGCCAGACCACAAAGTGGTCATGGATCGTGAGATACGAGCCTGATCATTTTGGCAGACACGGTTTCACAAGACCAAATAAAAAATTGGTCAAAACAATCAACCTTTTCGAGCTTAATATCTTAGTGGAAAAAGGAAAAATTGAGAAGACGGATGGTAAATATAATTTTTCTTTCGACGGAAAAATTTTAGGAACCGGAACTATTAAATACCCCCTAAAAATTAAAGCAGCTAGTTTTTCTAAAAAAGCCAAAGAAAGAATAGAACAAGCAGGTGGGGAAATCTTAACAGGCTGAGATAAGAAAAACTGGTGTATGAATGCGTTTAGATGTACTTAAGCCAATAGTCAAATTATTGCCGGAAGTCAGAGTCCCTGAACGAATTCCAACCCTTAATGAAAAATTACTCTGGACACTAATAGCACTTCTAATTTTCTTTACCATGTACCATGTATTCCCAATAGGTGTAGATGTTACCCAACTTTCAAGCTCTCAATTTGCATTTTTGGAAGTCATTCTAGCAAGCAGGATAGGCAGCTTAATCACAGTCGGCATCGGTCCAATCATCCTAGCTTCAATCTTTTTACAACTTTTCATGGGAGCAAAAATAATAGAGATAGACCTAAAAGATCCAGACCAAAAAGCTCTATTCCAGGGAGTACAAAAAATACTTGCAATATTCCTATGTATCGTAGAGCCTGCAGTGTATGTTTTTAGCCCTGGTGGCCTACCAGTTCTGGGCCAAGCAACTGGGACTGCAATAGTCAGCATATTCTTCACACAATTCCTTGTCCTATTCCAACTAGCACTAGGCTCAATAATCCTTCTATATCTGGATGAAGTCGTTTCAAAATACGGTATAGGAAGCGGAATCAGCCTGTTCATCGCTGCAGGTGTATCCTTAAGTGTAGTTCAGGGTACGATAGGCTTAATAGGCCTTACGAGCGGGATTTCTCCCGAAAGAACGGTACTGTACGCGATTCAACAGGGAGGCGCAAATGCGATAGCAAATGCGATAATTGCACTGCTTCCAGTTTTGTTCACGGCAGTGGTGTTTCTAGCGTCCACTTATGCGGAAGGCATGAAAATAGAAATTCCACTAGCATTCGAAAGGGCACGTGGTTTTGGTGGCAGATTCCCTATAAAATTCCTTTATGTTTCAAACATACCTGTAATTCTAGCATCAGCGTTACTGCTTAATTTTCAATTACTAGCAAGAGCAATAAGTGGTTTATCCCCAATCAACATTGGAAATGCTGACATAATAAAAACAATCGCAGATGTAGGGCCAGGAGGCACAATACAAGGAGGTTTGATTTATTTCCTAACTCCAACATTCCCAAACCCATTGTTTGTGGGATACCAAGGCTACCTAGCATACTTCAGTGGAGCACGTGACTTAATATTCCCCTTCCTAGGTACGATAAGCATTCCTTTGGTAGTCCACGCAATCACTTATCTGGCATTCTTGATAGTTCTTTGTATAATCTTTGGTAAATTCTGGATAGAAACTACAGGGATGGGTCCAAAAGAGGTTTCAGAGCAATTGCAAAGGTCTGGATTGCAAATACCGGGCTACAGGAGAGATCCAAGGATTGTTGAAAAGGTCTTAGACAGGTACATACCGGTCATAACTATTCTTGGAAGTGCCTTCGTCGGCGTGTTGGCTGGTTTTGCGGACTTGACTGGTGCTTTAGGTACTGGAACAGGGATTCTATTAACCGTAGGTATCCTACACAAATTCTATGAAGAACTGACAACACAAAGGATGTTCGAAATGTACCCTCAATTAAGGAAACTAGTGGGATAAGGATGATAATAGTAATGGGCATACCAGGTGCAGGTAAAAGTACAGTCCTAAATGAATCCATAAAAAACTCCAAAGAATGGAAAATTATAAACTATGGAGACGCGATGTTTGAGATCGCCAAAAAGCTAAACCTAGTAAAGCACAAAGATGAAATCAGAAAAATGCCCATAAGTGCCCAAAGAAAAGTACAGGAAGAAGTTGCAAATTATTTGTCAAAAGTAAGCCCAAAAATAATACTCGATACACACTGCTCCATAAACACACCAAAGGGATACCTGCCCGGGCTACCGTTGGCCTTACTTTCCAAGCTTAATGTCGAGGGATTGGTTTTAATAGATGCTCCCATCAAAAATATACTATCAAGAAGGGGAGCAGATAAGTCCAGAATAAGGGATATGCAAAAAAAGGAAGAACTTGAAGAGCATGTGCTTCTCAACAAGGCATTTCTGTCTGCTTATGGCATGGTTACAGGTGCCCCTATCATTGTAATCCAAAACGAAGATGGGAAG
>JACQQB010000047.1 GCA_016207225.1 Microcaldota archaeon
AGGTCCATCCTGGCTTGGGTGAAAGTGAGAAGAGGGCAGTTTCAATAGGTGGCGGCTTAACTCATAGGTTAAACCTCTCGGATGGCTATTTGATTAAGGACAATCATGTGAAATCAGTAGAAAAAGAGCTTGGTATCAGCAGATATAGAGCATTGGGGATTGCGATAGAGCGTGTTATGAAGCACAGAGCAGGGGGGAATAGAAAGCTATTTGTTGAAGTTGAAGTTTGGAACCTCGCAGAGGCACTCTTGGCAGCAAGAAAAGATGTGAATGCAATACTGATAGATAACAGAAAACCTAACGAGATTAAAGAGATTGTTACAGAAGTAAGAAAAGCAAATAGTAAGGTGATAATCGAAGCTTCTGGCGGAATCAAAAGTAAAAATATTGCCAAGTTTCTGGCTACTGGGGTTGATTTTGTTTCAATGAGCGAGCTAACATTAGCCAGTAAGCCGGTAGATATAAGCTTGGAGTTAGTTTGAAGTAAGTTCAAACATTCTTTGCAGTGACCTTTCGGCCCTTTTTCTTGTTTCTTCAGGTATTGTTACAATTTGCTCTGGTTTCGGATTTTTAAGAGCCTGGAGTATGTTTAGAAGGTTATTCTTTTTCATGTATGGACATAAATTACACATTCCAATGAATTCTTTGTCACTGTGCTCTACGCGCATTCGGTCTGCTAAACCACATTCTGTAATCAGCATGAATTTCTTTGAATCGCTGGCTTTAACATATTTGACCATGTCTTCTGTTCCGCCTGCTAAGTCCACTTTATCTATGACTGAAGGGGAACATTCAGTGTGTGCCAGTATTTTGAGGTCTGGATATGCCTTCCTGAATTCATCTACCCTTTCACCTGTAAAGTCCTTATGAACAATGCAGTAACCATCCCAGGAAATTATTTTTTTGTCTGTAAGCTTGGCTATGTTTTGAGCCATGAATTGATCGGGTATGAAGATTATTTCTTTATCTGGTAATGATTGGACTATTTTCAAAGCATTGGCTGAAGTGCAACAAATGTCTGATTCTGCCTTAACTTCCGCACTTGTGTTAACATAGCAGATTACTGGAGCATTTGGATGTCGGGCTTTTAGCTTTTTTACATCCTCTCCAGTAATTGAATCTGACAGCGAGCAACCGGCATCCCTAGCAGGAACTAACACTGTTTTAGTAGGATTGATTATCTTGGCAGTCTCAGCCATGAAGACTACACCACTAAAAAGAATAACATCTGAACTAGTTTCTTGGGCCTTTTTACTCAAGCCGTATGAATCACCTACAAAGTCAGCAATACCATAGACAATGTCTGGTGTTTGGTAGGAATGAGCCAGGAGTATTGCATTTTTCTCTTTTTTTAGCCTGTTAATCTCTAGAGTAATCGGAGCATAAACTAAGCAGATGTCCATTGTCCAGTCAAGATGTGAAAGTTTAGAAAAAAGTCTCTCAGCCTCTTCCTTTATTTCCTGTTGAGTAAACTGAACAGTTTGCACACTAGTGCCATTATTCATAATGATATTTTTAGCTTGAGAGATATAAAAACCTATTATTCGTTAGCAAGCGTATGAATTAGGTTAGTAATTATTTGATGTAAGTAAGACTGCTCCTATCAAACTTATCGACAACCTTTATTGGCATGTTTTCATTAATAGGAAAGTCGAACTTGTAGGTCAGATATGGTATGAATTGCCTTAAATCCAGTGCCATTTGAGTAGTTATGTGCTCTTCCCCAAATATTTTTCTGCAAAGGGAATGAACAAATTTCCTAACTTGCAATTCATCCAAAACCCCTAGTGTGTGCAGGTATTCATGAGCTAAGACTACAAATGTATAAGGTTTAAGAAATTCAGGTTTGGTTTTTTTAATCCTTTGTAAAGGAGTGGAGTTCATTATTATGATGTTGGTTCCGATTGTGTGATAGCCGCCTAGAAAACCGGCATTTGAGCCGCCTAATTCAACCAAACCTAGGGTTAAGCCTGCCCTATGCATTCTAAAAGTCTTTTCTACGCTATCTTTCACTAATTCGAAGATGTCTGCCAAATCCTGTGTGTTTTCCAATTCTTGCAAGTACTTTTCATCCATGGGTAAATTTTATTAAAGGTGATATATAAAGATACGTCTAAGATCAAGCTGTGAACTTATGGTAGAAGTACTTTTGAAAATTGTGGGTGCAGTTCTTCTTACAGTAATAGGCTATTTTTCAGAGGTAATCGAGCACCGATTCAAGAAATACCATGATATAGTTTTAGGCTTTGGAACAGGCTCGTTCATTACGTTTATTTTTTTGGACTTGTTGCCTGAAGCAATAGTTAATGAGGCGTCTTACATTTATTTTCTACTTGGCTTCATTGTTTTTCACATTGTGAAGAAATACATATTTCAGCATGCGATAGGCAAAGAAAGGAAGCATTATGCAGTTATTTTAGACAGAGGTGAGGAGTTTATTAAAAATGTGACAGAAGGCGTTACAGTTGTTTTTTCATTGGATTTTGCAGTTGCAAAGAGCTTTTTGGTTTTTATACCGCTGATTCTGCGTAAAATATCCTTCTCAGTTTTGCTTACCCCTCTGCATCATTATGAAGGAAAAGACTCCAATCTTTTAGGTATTATCGCACAGGCAGGAACCATAGTAGGAACAATTATGGCTCTTCAATTCTCACCTGCAAGTGAACTATTCAAAGCCTCATTTCCTTTCGTTATAGGCGCATTGCTGTATATGGTACTTAGGGACATATTTCCAAAAGAGAAGGAAGGGAGTGTGGAGTTCTTTGCCATAGGTGTTGCAGTAACCTATGTGTTGATCCATGCACTCAAAACCGTTGCTTAGCTTTTGTAGTTGTGTGAATGTATCTGCGCAATGATTCTCTTGTAGTTAGAGCTTGATTTTATCTTGTTAGCCAAGGCCGTGTTTATTGCCCCTGGTTTGATCATTGCCTGTGCGGATAGGATTCTTTCCATGTCATGCTTGTCGATTAAGTTTTTCTCTTGGACTACTTGCCTTAATGATTTGTTTTTCTTCAGTCCTTCTTTTACGATGAATGCCATAACCTCATAACCCAGATACGGGTTGAGGGCTGTGGCTAAGCAAAGACTGTTCTCCAATAAGCTCCTGCACCTTGCAACATTTGCTGACATTTTGGTTACGCATAATATCCTGAAGGTCCTTAGTGCATTTGTTAGAAGTTGTATTGAGAAAAAAAGGTTATAGGCCATTACTGGTGTTATGACGTTTAGCTCAAGCTGGCTTCTTTGTGCGCCAAGAGTTACAAGATAGTCGTTAGCCATCGTCTGGTAAGTGGCCATTTCCATTGCTTCGACTATAGATGGGTTGACTTTTCCTGGCATTATCGATGAGCCTGGCTCTACTTCATGCAGAATTATTTCCGCTATGCCAGCCTTTGGACCTGAGACTAAAAGCTTGAAATCATTGCATATTTTATTAACTGTAATGGCAAGCATCCTCAGACCATTTGAGGTATTTACAAAGGTATTCATGTTCCAGTTTAGTTCAACCATGTTGTTAGTTTGCCTTAGCCTAAAGCCCGTGAGACGAGACATTTCCTTTACAACCATAAATCTGTAGCGTGGGTCTGTGTTTATTCCTGTACCAACTGCAGTTCCTCCCATGTGCACTTCTTTTAGTCTTTCGGTTGTTTTTTGGATCTCTATCAGGTCTTTATGAACTGCGTCAGCATATGCTTCAAATTCCTGGCCAAGACTTATTGGTACTGCATCCTGGATGTGTGTTCTCCCTGTTTTAAGAACATTCCTGAACTGCTTTGATTTTTTCCTTAGTATCTTTTCAAATTCTTTGACTTCTCTGAATAGGTCCTGTAACAGGACTAACGTGGTCAAGCGCATTGCTGTTGGAATTACATCGTTTGTGGATTGTGCCATGTTTACATCGTTATTTGAATGGACAATACGGTAGTTACCTCGCTTCCCACCTAGAATCTCTATAGCCCTGTTGGCCGCTACGTCGTTTACATTCATGTTCAAAGGAGTTCCTGCTCCTGCTTGGAAAACATCGATGGAGAATTGATCCTCGAACTTACCTTTTGCGATTTCATCACATGCTTGGATAATGGCTTTGGCAACCTTTTCATCCATCAAGCCCAAATCCATGTTTGCCTTTGCGGCTGCCCCTTTGATGTATGCTAATTGTATGTTGAAGATATGTGGCAATCTCCAGGGGCTTATTTTGAAGTTATCCCTTGCTCTTTGAGTAAAGACACCGTAATATGCTTCGCTTGGAACTTTGACTTTTCCAATAGAGTCACTTTCTATCCTTATAGCCATTTTACCACCACGCAAACATTAGAATTTAAACTAAGCTCAATGCTTTCTTAAGTGCCGGCACATCAAAGCCAACAATAATGGTTCCGTCTATATCAGTAACAGGTATGCCAGTCTGACCGCTTTTTTCAATAACTTCCTTGGCATATTCTTCTTTTTCTTCAATATCCTTTACTTCGTATTTTATGTTATTTTGAGTTAAAAATTGTACGACTCTCTTACACCAGGGGCACCATGGAGCCGAATAAACAGTTATTTTTTTTTCATGGTCAGTCATTATTTCACCAGCATAATGAAGTAGTTACTTTAAGTAGAATAAATTTAAAAAGGTTGAGACACGACACTTGATGAATTGTTCACATACAAAAACTTTTAAAGAGGGTTAGATAAACCCACATATGACAAAGTCCATCTCATTGAAAACCAAGATACCGGGGCCTAAGAGCAAGCAGTTGCTTAAAAGAAAATTGAGATCAGTTCCCGCTGCATTTCCAACTTTAACTCCGATTTTTATCAAGAAGGGGAGAGGGGCAATTGTGGAGGATGTTGACGGGAATAAGTTTATTGATTTTAGCGGTGGGATAGGTGCTTTAAACACCGGACATTCCAATTCCGAGATAGTTAAAGAGGTTAAAAAACAGGCAGAAGATTTTTTCCACACATGCTTTGTAGTAGTAGGCTATGAACAGTATGTGAAATTATGTGAAAAACTCAATAGCATAGTTCCGATTAGAAAGGCAAAGACATGCTTATTTAACAGTGGTGCTGAAGCAGTTGAGAATGCAATCAAGATAGCAAGAAAATACACGGGAAAACAAGCCATAGTTTCTTTTGATTATGGATTCCATGGAAGGACTTTGATGACATTGAGTTTAACTGGGAAAGTTAAGCCGTATAAGCTTGGTTTTGGACCCTTTGCACCGGAAACTTACAAGTTGCCATACCCATATGTTTATAGAAGACCTAGAGATATGGGTGAAAATGAATATGTGGATTATTTGATAGAGAGTGTTGAAAATGAGTTTTTCAAAGGAGTCGCTGATCCAGAAAATATTGCAGCAATAATTATGGAGCCTGTGGCAGGAGAAGGAGGGTTCATAGCTCCGCCAAAGAGATATGTCCAGAAGCTTGTTAGACTGTGCAAAGAGAATGATATTTTGTTTATTGCAGATGAAGTTCAGACTGGATTTGGCAGGACTGGTAAAATGTTCGCTTCGGAGCATTTTGGGATTGAGCCGGATATTATAACAATGGCAAAGTCCCTTTCAAGTGGCCTGCCATTAAGTGCTGTTTCGGGCAGGAAAGAAGTCATGGATTCAGTGCACGAAGGAGGTTTGGGGACAACGTTTGGTGGAAATCCTCTGAGTTGTGCTTCCGCACTGGCTACAATTGATTTTATAGAGAGAAATAAGTTGGCGAAAAAAGCCCAGAAAATTGGAAAGATAGTAATTGACAGGTTCACATACATGCAGGCAAATAGCAAATACATAGGAAATATAAGAGGCTTGGGTGCAATGTGTGCTCTTGAATTCGTAAAGGATAGAAAGTCCATGGAACCGTATAAAGAGTTGACTAAGGAAGTTACTAAAAAAGCCTATGAGAATGGGCTTATATTGCTTTCAGCAGGACTGCTTGGAAATGACATCAGAACCTTAATGCCCTTGGTAATAACAGATGAGCAATTGGAAGAAGGCTTGGATGTTCTGGAGAAAGTTGTTCTGGAAAGGTGAAGCAATGAAGTTTGTGGTGCTGGGCGGCACTGGGATGATGGGCAGGATTGTAGTTAAAGACTTATTCGAAATGAGTAAAGGAAGTGAGATAATAATCGCTTCAAACGATAAGGAAAAAGCAAGGTCAATGGCTGAGGGCTATAAGAGCAGCAGAGTTACTGGTTTTGGGATAAATGTGAAGGAGATAAATGCGACTTCTAGATTATTGGAGGGGAGTGATGTTGCACTCAACTGTGTTCAGTATTACTTTAATTTGGACGTTATGAAGGCGGCCTTAAAAGCTAGGACAAATTATTTGGATTTGGGTGGATTGTTCTATGTCACACGGGAGCAGCTTAGATTACATAGACAATTTCTTAGGAATAACCTGATTGCAATCCTGGGAGTTGGTTCTACACCAGGAATTACAAATGTCCTGGCGAGGTATGGAGCTTCGATGTTGGATGAAGTATATGAGATGCATGTTAAAGTTGGCTCCAGAGATTATTCTAGAGTTACAAACCCGAGCAGCTTTATGGTTCCATATTCGATGGAAACAATTTTGGATGAGTTTACCAAAGAGCCGATAGTTTATACAAAAGGAAGGATAAGAAAAGTTAAGCCTTTGAGTGGGTTGGAAGTTGTTAATTTCCCAAAACCAGTGAATGAAGTTACGGGATTTTATACATTGCATTCTGAATTGGCCACATTCCCGAGTTCTTTTAGGAATAGGGGGTTGAAAGAAGCAAGTTTTAGAGTTGCTTTTGCCCATGATTTTGTAGAAAAAATAAAATTCCTAGTTTCAGCAGGACTTGCCTCTAGTGAGCCTGTTGAAGTGGGTGATGTCAGGATAGTGCCAAGAAAAGTTTTGGTAAAAGTCATTAATGAATTGCCTAAGCCGATTATAAAGAGATTAGAGGACTATGAATTTCTTAGAGTTGATATGAAAGGAAGGAAGAAAGGTAAAAAAGTTAGGATGTTTGTTGATTGTTTGGCCAGGGCTAAGCCAGAGTGGAATGCTGCTGCAGGGGATATGGATACAGGTACGCCACCATCAATAGTAGCACAGATGATTGCAGACAATAAAATTCAGGAAAAAGGTGTGTTGCCACCTGAATTGTGCATCGAGCCTTTAAGCTTCTTTAAAGAATTGGAAAAAAGAGGTATGAAAGTTTCAATTAGGTATCAGAAATAGTCGTGCGGTCTGAGTATTATTCATCAGCCTGACCAACATGGA
>JACQQB010000001.1 GCA_016207225.1 Microcaldota archaeon
AAGCTTTAGCAATGTTGCTGAGTAAAAAGAAAAATCTCATACCCCTGCCAACACTCCATTACTCAATATCCCCAGAACATTCGGATTTTCCGGGCACGATAGTCATCGATGAAAAAACCCTGCTAAAATTTCTTAACCAAATTTACCACTCCCTCAAGTCATTCGGCCTTAAAGAATTGACCATACTCAACTGCCATGGTGGAAATCACACTGCACTGGACAAACTAGGTAAGGGTTTTAGAGTCATCAATATCTGGCGCTTAATACCTCATAATCATTTCGAACATGCAGGTGAACTTGAAACTTCCCTAATGTTAGCACTAATGCCTTCTAATGTGAACCTGAACAAGGCAACTAAAGGTAAATTCCTGGATAAAAAAATCAAAAATATACGAGTGGCTGACTACTCAAAGTCCGGAGTAATGGGAGACGCAACTAAGGCAAGCAAAGCCAAAGGCAGAAAACTTCTTTCAACTCTTTTAAAAAAGCTGCAACAGCTAATTTAAATTAACTCACTCTAAAGAAGAATGTGAGAATTATTCTAGACATAACGAAATCCCTGAATGAAAATGCCTCCCACTACTATCAAGAGGCTAAAAAATTAAAAGAAAAGGTAGCAGGCGCTAGGAAAGCGATTGAAGAAACCAAAAAACAACTCAAAGAAGTTGAAAAGGAGGCAGAGGTTGAAAAAGAAGAGAAAAAAATAAGGATCAAAAGACAAAAGGAGTGGTATGAAAAGTACCATTGGTTCTTCTCAAGCGATAACTTCCTAATAATTGCAGGCAAGGATGCTAAGCAAAATGAACAGGTAGTTGCCCATCATCTGGAAGAGAGAGATCTGTTCATGCATGCAGACATTCACGGGGCTCCAGCCACGATTATTAAGAATGGAACTGTCGCAACCAAGCAAACTTTAGAAGAAGCTGCGCAGTTTGCAGCCTCTTTTTCCAACGCATGGAAGCAAGGCTATTCCAGTGTGGATGTCTATGCAGTAAAGAAAGACCAAGTTCTCAAGTATTCTCAAGGTGAGCATGTAGCTAAAGGTGGTTTTGTAATCTCAGGTGAAAAGCAGTGGTTCAAGGCCGTGGAATTAGGTTTAACGATTGGTTTAACTGAAACTAATGTGCAAGTTGTCCCAGAAAGAACTATAGCTAAAAATTTTCTCAAATCCTTCAAACTAAAGCCAGGTGATGTTGAAAAAGGCACTCTAGCAAAAAATTTGACCAAGCAGTTTAACTGGGACGTTGATGAAATATTGCAAGTTCTTCCCACAGGAAAAAGCAGAATTATTGTGTAGGTCTATCATTTCATCTTAATTTGTATCTTCAAGCAGCTTTAGGTTTACTTGATCGGGCCTTATCTATCTCCCTGCTTTTTAGCTCATCCTTAAGCAATTCCTTGAACTTTTTCTCCCATAACGGTTCGACATCCTTGTAATCCACTGAACCATTCTCTTTCTCCTTTTCCTTCAACAACTTATTGACAGCCGAACTGCATTTGATCACAAAATCTATCTCTAGCAACTCATATATTCCATTATCCTTGGATGCTTGGTGTATGTCTGAATACATCTTGCCCTTGAAGAAAGCTTGCAGGATATACTGTTCAGGTGTTATTCCTGTCTCTGTGCACCTTTTTTGCAGGGCGGGAGGGATAAAATTTATCCCAAGCTCCTTTTCCAATTTGGCTACGCTTACACCGCTTAAGGACCACTGCTTAGCTTCTTTGTTGGTTAAGAAATTACAGTCAAGTCTGGATTCTTCAATATTCTCTGCCCTGGCAAACTTGAAAACTTCAACGAATCTCCTCTGCTCTGGCTCAGATTCGAATGAATTGCCTAAAACACGGTAAACCCTCCCCTTTCTTCCAAACCTTACCTTTTTCAAGAATGAGTACCTGTCTGTTGCAAACATCGAAGCTGCGGGTATCCCAAAGACCAGCTCAAGCCTGTCTTGCACATCCCTTAGACTCTGGGCATGCAAATTGTAGAGACAGAAGACTCCAGGCTGCGTATTTAAGAGGTTGATTATACCCTGAATAGCTAATCTGGAACGAATCTCATTGATAATCAAGCAAGCATCACCCATTCTTAATGAAGCGTTTGCCATTGCAACCAAGCTTAACTCTGTCTGCGACATCTCTTCCTTCTCACTTGGCTGAACACGCATGGCACCTATGTGGAAGCCAAATTTCCTGTAAGTCCTTGTGGGAATTTCCTCTATGTCCTCTATTGGCAATATCCTTCTCTTGTTTCCAATCGCTATTATTTTGGCAGCAGTGAACGCAGTCTTACCCACACCTTTCAAGCCTAAGACAGCTTCTGAGCAGCCTAAGCTAACCATCACATCATCATACCCAGCAAAGAACGGGGTCATACTCCAGTAATAAAGATATTCAGCATAAGTAAACGGCTTGTCTTTCATTATTCTTAATGCAGCTTGCAACTCTCCAAATGTAGCTGGCGGCCCCTGCAAGTGGCAACGCATGTTAAGCCTTGGAAGCATCACATCAGTAACAGGATTTTCCTTATCAAACCTTCTTTTCTCAGCACTGTAGAACAAAATGTTCTTTGTTGAGTGCTCAAGCATCTCCCTATTGTACCTAAAAAGCGTATGGCACAAACCAAACTTTATATGCTCAATATAAAGCGGAGAATTTTCGCTGTCAATGTAAACATCAGTAACATTTCCCTTATCCAATGAGATGTTCTCAATTGGCGAGCCTAAACCCACAACCCAGTTAGCCCCTTCCCTTGCCATTGCAAGTGCCTGTTCATCTGTTATCTGGATTTTATTGGTAATTGCAAAGTCTATGAAATACTGCCTGTACTCCCTAACCTTACCTTCATGCAGTGTTATAGGGTCTGCACCCAAATCTATTCCTTTATCCAACTCCCTTATGATCAAGTCCGACATCATCTTCTGCAAGTCAGCAGGCAAGTTCTCTACTGTCATGTTCTCCTGGACATAAAGATAAGCCTCGGATTTTTCCAAATCATAAACCTTAACATCAATCCCGTAAGGCAAACTATAATTGGCCTCAGGGCTGCTCAGGGGCTTGGCATCCTTTGGCAGAGTGGGCAGGAAATACTTGATGAAGTGCAGGCTTTTCAGACCGGCCATTGAAATCAAAGCTTCTCTCGGGTCTTTGAACTTGTAAGTCAACTCATACAACTTAGTCTTCAACAGCCTGTCCTTAAGATTTCTAAGAACTGTTTGGAATTTCTTGTACCCCTCCATGAAAACTGCTTTGGAAGGAGTAGCCTCATTGTAGCTTTCCATTGCCTGTGCTGCTATCAACGGGTTCATAAAAAGAGAATCATAGACCTTTTGCATGACTTTTTTCCTGGTACTATACTCCTCATCCTCTTTTCTTCCATATGTCTCTGGCTTGATTATTATTCCATCCACTTCCCTGGTCATTCCTATGTAATCCATAACCACATCGGTTTTCTCCTCATCAAACTCAATTATTACCTCATCCTCATACCTTATGGTTTTTACATCATCCGCTTGAGCGTGCAATGCCATTGTTTTGAACTGACTTGAGATACACGCAGGGCTAAATACACCAAGACCACAGGTAATACAGTCCATTACACAACGATTACCTTTGACTGTGGGCAAACACATGCTTGAATTTATTCATACTC
>JACQQB010000051.1 GCA_016207225.1 Microcaldota archaeon
AGACAAAGTTTAAATAGATTATTTCTTGCCACTTCTGCAATTGACGCAGATTCCACTGGCTGAGCAGTTGTAGCAAGTGCGCTTACCACATAATGAGCATGTTATCAGATTAACAGCTTTTCCACAAATATCACAAAGACCTATAATGTCTGGCAGATAAATCACCCGCTGACTCTTAGTCGACTTCTCATTTGACCCGAACCTGGAGGTATTTGGAATGCCGCAGCAACTTTCTTAGGTTTATGGCCTGCTGCGGCTCTTTCAAAAATTCTTATTTTTTCTGGATCATGAGGCATTCTTTCTGCTTCGATTAGACAGCATTGTACGTTTTGAAGTTCTTGTCTTATGTCCCTGCTTAATTCTCTTAAATCCGGATCAACTTCTGGAGAAGCATCAAGTTTGTCACATAGGGCAATTACAGACTCTATCTTATTTGGGGAATGCCTGTTTACAAGCGCGATTGCATCTATTGTAGGCTCACGGACAGAGTTGGATGAGAGTAAATTATCCAGAAGATATAGTGCATTAATAGCTCTGCTTGGTTTTTTAGTAGCTATTTCAAATAAGAAAGCGACAACACATGTAACTGCTATATTAGGTTTTTCCCTGTACATTTTCTCGAATATTGAAAGCTTGTCATACATTTCCAAAAGCTGCTTTTCTGTTTCTTGTATTTGTGCAGTAATTTTTACTTTTTGTTCTGGTTTAACCACAACCTCCAATGCTTCTCCTAGATTGGTTATATGAGTTTTTAATTTCCTGCTTTGTCTTCTAAGACGGGAATTGATTTCTTGAAGTCTTTTTGGAGTTTGTAATAGAGCCATTTCTCTAAAAATTTCTTCTATGGTTTCATATATTCTGGATTTGCCGTGATAACTGATATACAAGGCAGTCAGGATAGTACTAACATTTTCAGGGTGCGTAAGAGAGTTTTGTGCAATGTCGCAAATTGCCCCTTGAACAATTGAAGCTTGTTTTTTATAGTATCCATCAAAATGTTGACGATCGTGTATTATAGGTTTTAATGTATCGGCTACTTCTTTAGCGTGGTTTAGCAATTCTCCCAGAGTAGTACCTGCAAGTTCAAGTAAGGAGGGGGTGGTTTTTTCACCCATTGTTAAGTCAATTATAAGGTCTTTTAGTTTATTGAAAAGATCGTAAAAAGAAGTAATTCTTGCAGATATATCTCTGAACGCGATTGGTTTTAGTTCGTCTTGTGAACCATAGGTTACATGAAAGCGAAGGTTGATATCTGTAAGGAGAGTGCTAATCCTTCTCCTATAGCCCTCTATCTCCGTATAGAGATATTCTAAACGTCGGTCTGAATGATTCATGATATCCCATCGATAGATTAGAACTTGGTGGCAACACTTAGGAGATTTAAGGAATATATACTTAAGCAAACGACAAAGAGCGAACCTTATTTAGTCACTTTGCAGTATTTTTCAAAATCCTTGAGGAATTCTTGTGAGTCTTCATCTTCAAGGAATTTTACAAAGTGGCTTAGTTGCTCCACTGTTATTGGATTTAGCTTATGCTCCATCTCACATGCATCCTTGTTGGCTATTTCAGAGGGTATGTTGATCAACTCTAAGAAGGATTTGAAAACGTCATGCCTTTTTTTGATTGACTTGGCCAGCACCTTGCCTTCATGCGTCATTACCAACCCGCCATATTTTTCATACTTGACATAGCCTTGCTCATTAAGCTTAAGCAGCATCTCGATTACGGTTGAAGGCTTGACTTCTACCTCTTTAGCTATGTCCTTAATCCTTACAAATCCCTTCTCTTCACCGATTATGTAGATTGCTTCCAGGTAATCCTCAGTTCTTTTTGTCAGCATGCTCCGCCTCTAGTTAACAATTGTTAACTATATTAAAACCAAGAGCTTTTAAAGAGCACAGTGGGGACATGTGACGATTTTTTCACTCTCACTAACTCGCAGAATAGTCTTTTGCCCGAGAGAGGGGATAAGATTAGGTTTAAAAGGTTTGTCGTATATCTAATTAGGAAATTCACTTGGAGGTGTAAGAATGTTTGGAGAAGCTAACATTAAAGCAGAAAATAACATGATTGCGGCAGTATCGGTATTTTTTGGAGGGTTCCTCATAGTACCGTTGATAATCTACTTCATGTTCAAGGAGAAGTTTGTAAGGTTTCATTCAATACAGGCATTGCTACTGGTAATAGTTGAATTTGTAGTCTTCTTCGGAGGAGGCATAGTTACTGGTGTGCTGACTGCCATATTAGGACCGATAGCATTGATATTGTCATTAGGATTGCTACTTTTAGCCTTACTCCTGTTATTGGTCTGGCTATACCTGGTATACAGTGCATTCACAGGCAAAGCAACCAAGCTACCACTTATAGGTAACATGGCTGAGAACTGGTCCTAAAGACCACGTTCCCTTTTTATTTTTTCTTTTTCATATTTTAAAAGTGCTTAAAGGTTAGAATAGCTTTTCTATTCTGAGGGCCCATAGCTTAGCCTGGTTGGAGCGCTCGACTGATAAACAGTTCAGAAATCGGGAGGCCGCCGGTTCAAAAGAGTTTGATTGCTGAAACCTGAAAATCCGGCTGGGCCCACTTTTTCTTTTTCAGACAAACCTGGTGTTGCAAGCAGGGCAGCGTATTGTCAATTCATAGTCAGCCTCATAGCCACAGATGGGACAGCGCCATGTAGTCTTGCTCGTTTGCTCTTCCTTAAAACTCATACCACAACTAGGGCATTTTTCTGCTTCCAGTGGAATTGATTTTTTGCATTTTGGGCACCTGCCCATTTTCTTATTGAGTGAGTAGCCGCAGCTGCTGCATCTAGCCTTGTAGCTCTCTACCTTCTCCTTGCACCTAGGACACCTGTCATACTTCACGCTCTCTTTCCCTAGGAGCAGGTCCAGAATACCCATTGAATCAGCTTCTTTTAGATGCGTAGAATAGGACTATCGTGATCAGCAGCAAGAACAGGACTGGGCATGTTTGGCCACCTTCTGGAGTTGTTATGTTGGATGGAAGGGAAGGGATTGGGAAACCAGTTCCAGACTTTACAGAGCAGTTTATGGAGGATAATGATTTCTGGATGAACTCTTTGCCTGTGTCTATTTCATTCTGAGCTTCTGCATAGGAGTCCAGCGACATCTTTATTTTGATTATCGGCAGCTTAGATTTGGCTTCAGTAAGAAAGAAGGTTGCATTTCCCAGGCTGCAGTTTTGTGAATCTGCTATAGTTGTCTCAGCATTTTTTATTTCAGAATCCAATTCTTGGATTAGCCCCAAGGTAGCAGTGCACCCTGCATTCTTTGATAAGTCGCTTGCATTCTTTGCATACGATAAGGATTTTACGAAGTTTGAAAAGGAGGAAGTTAGCTTGCATGTTTTTATGTCATTCCCCCCGTCAACATGAAATTTATTGGCCAGTTTTAAGTTTTCTTTAGCCTGGATGAGACCACAGCAGTATTCTTTGTAGCATGCGTTGTTTATTGTGCTGTTAGTAGCTTGGTTCAATTTCTGGATTTCCGATTTTCTCGCTTGTAAGGTTGTTTCGGATGATATTTCAAAGTGGTCTACTTGAAAGGTTAGCGGGATTGTCTGCACATTGCTGGGGTTGTTTTGTTCATTCGTATGGATTCTAAGCAGTTCCTGTGTAACTGTGCCATTTCCAGTAC
>JACQQB010000049.1 GCA_016207225.1 Microcaldota archaeon
CTCACTTAACAATTGCAAGGGTAAAAGGAAAAGTAAATGTTGATACTTTATTGCAAAAACATAAAGAAACTTATTTTGGGGAATGCACAATAAAAAAAATAAAACTCAAAAAAAGCACACTGACACCCAAAGGGCCTGTTTATGAGACTCTGTTTAGTTGTGGGAGTAAGTAAATCAGTCAACTGCAAGCTCTATGTCCTGCTTAGTTATCTTCCGTTTTCTCCCAACGTATATCGCAAATCTCCTTGCCCTTTCCAAAATCACGGTAGCCCTTTCTTCCAGTATCTCTGCCAACTTCTCACAGGCTTCTTCACTCACTCTCTCTGCTCCCGCTTTTCTTATAAGTATCTCTACATCTACTGAGGACAGTTCGGCCATATTCTCACACCCCAACCAACTGAAAAAAGTAATCTGTTTAAAGTACAAAGCTATTTATACCTAAGCTTTTTCGACCTGAAAAGTGCATCTCTAACTATCTCGTCGTGGTCAAAGGCTAACTTTGGCAAATTCTCTATCGGAAACCATCCGGCTTCACTTGCATCGTCATTTCCTTTCGTTTCTCCACCCAACTTTTCACATAAAAACGCAACAGCAATTGTTTTTCTAACATCCCTTTTCGGTGATGAATAGACACCCAGAAGCTTAATTGGTTTTACATCCACCCCAGTTTCTTCTTTAGCTTCTCTAACGACTGCTTGCTCCACTGTTTCGTTATCTTCCACGAAACCGCCAGGCAATGCCCAGCAATTGATGAATGGTTCTATCCCTCTTTTGACTAGCAGCAGTTTATTTTGTTCTATCACTATTGCATCCACTGTTGTAGGTCTCATCACAACACTTTTTAATCTTCAATAACAATCTTTATACATGGGGAAGGTTGTTATACTAATAGCAGCTATCTCTAAAAAGCTTTCTAAGCAGCTTAAGCATTATCCATTTTTCAAAATATCAAAGAATACTTTTGTGTTCCCGCTATCTGCTAAAAAAGAACTTGCAAAAACTGTAACACACTCCAAATACCTGTTTGAATCTGATTTTCCAGATGAAGTTCTCGATCAAAAAAACAACAAAATCATTCTGTCAAAAAATTATTCCTTAGAACTCGACGGTTCAAAATACAGGGCTAATTTTAAAGAAGAACTTGCCCAGCTACAAGCATGGTTTCAAAAAGGCACACGCAATGAACAGTCTTCAGAATATAGATTACGCTTAAAAGCACTTAAAATATCATTCAAATCCTTTGAGCAATCTTTATTCGATACCAAATTAAAGAGTAGCATTCCTGAAACTCTGGAATCCTTGGAAGACATAAGTGAAAATGATACCAACTTTAAAGATTCCAGAAGCAACCTAAGGAAAATTTCCCACACCAAAGATGATAACTTCGCTGAAAAAGTCCTGTCAATACTGGAAAGGCCCACCAGCCTAACAAACCTTTCCAGAAAACTCGAGCTCAAGTCGGAATACGTCCGCAACAGGCTGAATCGACTTATCAGGACTGGCAAAGTCAAAAGAACTGAAAAACTGGGCAAGCTCGGCAGACCACCTTACGTTTACTATCTCTCACAAAGCATTTTAAATTACTAAATAACTTTTTAAACATCTCTACTAATATAGGTATAAACGTGAAAAAATGGCATCCAAGGCACCAGTCGCAGTAGCAAGAATATTGATAAGTATAGTCGTCGGTATTGCAATAGGATACTACTCGTACATTTACGGTGCAGATAATCCATTTGTTGCAATCAGTGAAATAGGTGCGGTTCTTCTAGGTCTAGCATCTATACTGGTTGTTTATGTGCTTTTAAGCAAGCTGGGAAAAGGTTCAGGAGACTCATAAACTCACACTGCTTCCATCTGTTCGTAATAACTGTTTGCTAATCTTCTTATCTCCTCGTTTACGTTTACTACTACTATCCCCTCATTGGGCTGTCCATACAAAACATACGAATTATCAGGCGCGTGCATCATGGCAACCAATGCTGCCAAGTCCTCCTCTCCATCCACGAATATGCAGCCTTTTTTTCTTTCTATAGCCTTCTTTACCGCATCTATCAACTCTTTTGTTATATGGCCTGCAGGGTTGTGCACAACTACTTTTTCCTTGCAAAAATTTTCCAACCCCCGCTTGACTTTTTCTTCAATCGGCATTCTCATGTTCTTAAAATCATAAACAATAATATCCGGTCTGATGTTCTTTGTAATCAAATTGTATGAGCATGTATCACCAATCGTAATCAGTAGATTTTTTTTGATTAGTACTGTTTCTACCTCATTCTCATTCAAGACTTTTCCTATCGGTACTTTTAGCTTAGCCCTTAAATACTCAGTAAGCTGTTTCTTACCCACTTCCATCTAAAGACCTCGTCCCATGATTCTAACTCCATTCTCATTTCCTACAATGACTACACTAACCTTGCCAAAGATGCCACTCTCAACTACACCTGGCACTAGCTTCAATTTTTTTTCAAGTTTTTTAGGATTCTGAATCTCACCGAACTTTGAATCTACTATATAATTCCCATTGTCTGTCACATAAATCACATCTCCCTTCATCCTAACAGAACAAGTCGCACCTAGCCTTATCAATTGCTCCGTAACTTGCTTATAATTAAACTGGAGAACCTCTACCGGTACTACTACATCCCTGAACTCCCTGACTTTACTCTCGTCCACTATGCAAATAAACTTCCTAGCTTTGTAAGCCAGAACCTTCTCTCTGGTCAATGCCCCGCCCAAGCCTTTGACTAACTCTAATTTGCTATTAACTGCATCGGCCCCGTCCACATAAACATCAACTTTCCTTATCTCATTAAAATCACTCACTCTCAAACCATTCTCCGCTGCCAACCTCTCCGATTCTTTAGAACTTGCTACAAAAACCAGGTTCAAACCTTCATTTCTTACTCTCTCAGCCAAAAACCTAATGAATAAAGAGGAAGTGGATCCAGTCCCAAGGCCTACCACCTTATTGTTTTTGATATACTTGACAGCTTCCTTTGCCGCATTGATTTTGCCGTTTTCCATAAACTCACAACATCCTTACCAATATAACACTTGCCAATGGCACTGTGAAGTTATCATCTATCGGTAGATTAATGCTTTCCACAATCCCGCACACTATTGCAATAATAATTCCATTCAAACCTATAAAAAAATATGCTGCAGAGCCTCCAACCATGAATGCCAGCAGCCCTTCCAGTGTCTTTGCCCTGTTGTACGGTAAACTTATCCTACCCCACTTTCCCACTAAAACTGCAACTCCGTCACCGATTGCAATCATCACTGTGGAGGCTGCAATCTCATTGAACGAAGAGAGTGTTGAAAAAATAAGCAACAGGCCCACAGTGTACCAAAATGCCCCGTATGCCGGAATACTGTTAGGTCTTTCTATCAATGCCAACAAGTCATCTATAATCCAAAGGTCATAGTTTTTAATTTTAAGGTCCATCACAACTACCAGGAATAAAAACAATAAAACAAGCAGTAGCTTCATGTACTCCGCTCCAATAAAATAAGTTAGCAAAATCACGCCTAAACCAAAGCCTACATGCGCTGCTCTTCTAAACATTTCTACCCTGTTCATTCTACACCTTCTTCAGATGCCTTTCATAAAGCCTAATCGATACATCGAATAACCTGTCTGCCACCACATAGCAAACCACGCCGACTACCATCCCTCCAGCAATGTCATTGAACCAGTGAACTCCCACATAAATCCTTGAAAAAGCTACAAAAATGCCAAGAATGAAATAAACTATGAAAAATGCCTCCCCGATGCTGGCTGCAATAAACACGAACGCCCCGGAAGTATGTCCACTCGGGAAGGCAGGCTCATTCGGGCATTCAACCTTTGCGGGCAGCTGAACGCACGGTCTTTCTACGTTTGTCAAATTCTTAGTTGCTAAAAAAACAACCGTGACTAAAAAAAGTGCCACTGCCAAGACAATCACCTTTCTCTTATCATTGAAAAAGGGAATTATTGCCAGAGTCATGAGAAAAAATAAAATATAGCTATTGTACCAGTGATCCAAGAAAACAGCAAGTTTAGTCAACGGCTCTATGCTGATTTTACTTATAAACTCTGTTACAATGTCCATAGAAAACTTTATCTATATCTATTATTAATCCTTCATCTAAATTACAAGGGGATTTTATGAAATTTTTGCTTACTCTGGCAGTGTTGTTATTGTGTCTACTGGTTCCATTTGCTCAGGTAACGATTGCAATAACTGAGCCACAAAATAACATTTTTCCAAGCGTGGCAAACTGTAAAATTTCAGGTGCCGCTCCAGAGAGCAAAGAATTCGGAACTCCATCCGAAGTAACAATAAAGTTCAACATCAACAACCCCACCAACGATCCTTATGACATTATCTATGAAGTTTATGATTTTCCAACACAGACTTTCAGTACTCCAGCTTCTAGCAGCGTAACCTGCCTTGGGCAGCCGATTTCCTGGGGCGGTAAAATAACGATTGGCCCAAGGGTTTTCACAACCTGCACTCTTACGTTTCCAATAATCCTTGGCAGTACTGGAAATGGCACAGTTACGCAGGAACTGCTCCGGATCCATACGAATGAACAAAACAACCCAAGCAATGTTCAGACAATCCCACTGACTTTTCAAGTGGACCACTTAGAAATATCCAAAGAAACAACCTTACAAGATAGAAAATCGGAAATCCAGGAACTGAACCAAGCTACTAACAG
>JACQQB010000050.1 GCA_016207225.1 Microcaldota archaeon
GATCATAACTATTTAGAAAAAAAACAAGAACAATTGCTGGATAATTTCTTCATTCTATATGGTACAGAGATAAGCACAGCTGAAGGTCACGTTTCTATTTTCGGAGTTAAAAAGGAATACAAAAGAGGAATTCCAGCTCAAGATCTGATTGATAAAGTCAATGATGAGAATGGGGTTTCTGTAATTACCCATCCATTCGCAATTAGAAAATCCTCGTTGGGTAAACTAGCACTTAAAATCAACGCAACAGCGTTGGAGAAATTTAACGGTTCTGATTTTATTCACAATCTCCTAGCTTTGAAATACATAAAAAATGGCACTGGCGGAAGCGATGCACACACATGGGATGAAATTGGCAATGCCTACACTCTAATCGATGCAGAACTAAACAAGGACAGCATACTCGATGCATTAAGAAAAGGCATATTCAAACCAGTCTATTCCTGCAACTACTTTAGTCTAATGAAACGTTACCTAAATTCCTCAAGAAACAAAAAACGCTAATCATAGTCGTTTTCTCAATGCTACGAACAGGCTCAATATCAAAATCCCACCTAAAGCTGGCAAGCATGGAATAGGCGGTATAATGTCTGGTCCAACACCTGTTTTACCTTTAGTTGAATAACTGGTCCAAGGCTCGGATACTTTTGCTAAATCGGCCTTTCTAGGCTGCGAGATTCCATTAATCTCCTTAACATCCACAGCCTCCCCGGCTTTAACAAGAACCCTCTGCCCCCCCATACTCTCAAACACTACCTCAATCTCCCCATCAATCACAGTTATTGACTCCTCAAATATGTTAAGCCCAGCATCCGGGTTATACTCAACTACATACTCAGTTCCCAAATCATTAATCTCAATATTCGGAGTTCTAATCTTCCCATCTATTACGTATGCCTTGCCTTTATTCAAAATCACTGTTTTTCCATCTTCAGCAATCTGAACGTCATTCTCACCATCACCCAAATAGACTATGGGTACCTTACCATTCTCCAACGAGTTCCTATCTACTGATTTAATTGAAATCAAACCAGAGCTTGGCGGAACTATGATCTGCTGTCCTGCTTTTAATGCGCTAGATGAAACACCTACTTTCTCTGGGTCACTATCCACCTTACCTTCCTCAACTGTCAGTTTCGTGCCTCCTGCCTCAGTAAGGCCAAAATCGTCACCCAAACCAATCAAATTACCATTATCCTCTACTTTACAATCCCAATTCCCACTTGCTTTACTTCTTGCAGCTATGAACTCCTGCGCAGTTCTAGGAGGTCTGCCGAATATCCTACCAATACCATTCTTAGTTGAATGGTAAAAGTCCCCAAAGACTTTTGCAGGCTTACTGTTAGGGTCATTTATTGCATTCTTATAATACTGATAAAGAAAACTTGCAATAACTCCTTCAGTATAAGTGCCTTTGCCCTGGTTTTCACTTAAAACTCTCATGGCCTTGTCAGGGCTTTCCAAATCTCCGTCATACCTAAGTCCCTTGCTCTTGAAATAAAGCAAAGCGAAGAACTCCGCAGTTCCTTCATCAAACGCAGTCTTCTCTGGGTCAACCCACCAGGAATCGGAAGTAGTAGGTTTCCAGGTATCATGGCTCCCACCCGTTATCTTACCCTTCAACGGTATGCCCTTCACATAGTACTTGCTCTCATCCATAAGGTTGTCAATTATCCAGTGGCCAAACTCATGGCCTAAGGACCTTTGAAGCTCTTCCCAACCGCTTTTAAGGTCGCCCTCAGAAATGTAAAGGGTCTTTTCAGATGCTACATAATAACTCTTGGAATCTCCTTCTTTGGTAAACTTTATTTTTGCATCCTTGACTTTTGCCACAAGCTCCGGAGGAAAGCACGCATCACGCAGGAAATTCTCAAACTCACTCTTTATTCTTTTCTCTACCTGATTGCTGTTGTAGATTATGAAGCTACACTCGTCAAGCTTACCATTGTACACATTCAATGTATTCGTAACTCTGTAAGATTCAGGGTCATTCACATTCTCAATTGAAACAATTATTTTTCTGACCCCACTTCTCGGAACAATAAATGAGTATGCTCCATCCTCTCTGGTTATACTCTCCCCGCCACTTCCAACAGGGTCATTCTTGTCTGTCCTAAAACTATATTTGATTATTGCCCCATCTATCGGCTTATCCTCCAAATCCTTCACTGTACATTTCAATATTGGTGATTCTTTTGGTATACATTGTCTGTTCTCTTGGTCAAACTCAAAGCCACTGGCACAATCTCCACTAATAACATCAAAGGAATCTGGATAATCCTCGCACTTTTGACCCTTAGGTATACACTTGATCGCCAAGCCATTCTTACTGCACGTTATCAAACTAGAATTGGAATCCCAAGCTTCACCACAGTTGCACTCAAGGGTGTAAGTTCTACCTGCGCCAAAAGGGCAATTTGCCTGCTCACAGGCTGCAGTGTCACGTGACCACTGAGAACCAGGGCCACATTTATAATCTAGGTCTGGATTATGGAGCGGGACTTCAGCATAACTCAAAAAAGAAAAAGCAGAAAACATAACGATGGCCAATATCAAATATCTCATAC
>JACQQB010000052.1 GCA_016207225.1 Microcaldota archaeon
AATGAAGCGCAAGCAAAAGAAATTCTAGCAAGAACTTCAATGAAGACAGTAAGCCCCGACTGGTCCCCGCTAATGCCGGTTTGCGCTAATTGTGGCAGAATTGCCACGACAATGATTACAACTCATGACAAGGACAGCTACGAATATAACTGCATAAAAGATGTAAAATACACGAAAGGCTGCGGCCATAAGGGAAAAAACAAAATCTCAGACCATAAACACAAGCTAGTCTGGCGCCTTCACTGGCCAGCCTGGCAGGACTATTTCAACTCAAGCTCAGAAGGTGCCGGTGTAGACCACTTTACCAAAGGAGGCAGCTGGGATACTGCTAAGGCAGTACACAATGAACTATTCAAGAAAAAAGAACCGATAGGTTTCAAGTTTGGTTTTGTTCTGTTCAGGGGCAAAAAATACTCCAAATCGTCCG
Source organism: Microcaldota archaeon (assembly GCA_016207225.1). Classification (GTDB taxonomy): domain Archaea; phylum Micrarchaeota; class Micrarchaeia; order Burarchaeales; family JACQQB01; genus JACQQB01. The sequence continues at coordinate 428 of JACQQB010000052.1, forward strand.
GCATAGGGATGGGCGTTAAGGATTTGATTAAACTAATGCCTCCTGAGCTCATAAAATACGCCTTGCTCAGGCCTGACTTGCAAGAAAATAAGGACATAGACCCCACAGGCTTGAAGCTGATCAGCCTTTATGATGAAGTTCAATCGATATACAAGCTAAGCGGAGATTCCACTACAAGGGCTGAAAGGAAGAAAATAATAGCCCTAAGGCTCTCAGCCGACATGATCAGGTGGAACTCCAGCTTTACAGACATCCTAATCTATTATCAAATCTACAACGACTGGAATAAGGTAATCTCCATCTTAAACGATAAAGGAGGGATAAGCTACATTGCTCCCTATGTTGAAGCGTGGGTAAGCAAGGGTTTGCAGCCTGAAGAGTATAAGTTCTCATTCAAACCGCAAAGAATAGAAGAAAATGCCAATACACTACTCAAATTTGCAGATACATTGGATGTTAACATGTCAAGCTTAGACGTTCATAACCTTGTTTTCAACATAGCCAAGGAAAATAACCTCAAGCCAGACGAGCTTTTCAAAACAATTTATAAAGCGCTTCTTTCTAAAGATAACGGCCCCAGAGTGGGCAAGCTTATAACAGCCTTGGGGGTAGAAAAAGTCAAGCTAACTTTAAAAAATCTTTACACAAACTAGTGAGATTATGGATATCGATTCATACCTTAAGTCCAATTCGCCCATTATAGACAAAGAGATAGAAAAAATAGTCCCAAAAACATCAAAGCCATTCGAAGTCTACGGCTTGATATGGGAATTCCTGAAACGTGGTGGAAAAAGATTCAGGCCAATCCTGTGTCTTACTTCTTGCGAAGCAGTCGGTGGCGATACCAAAAAAGCGATGCCCGCTGCAGTAGCAATTGAACTTTTTCACGCATTTACTCTTTTGCATGATGATTTGGAGGATGACTCCGAGCTAAGACGCGGTAAGCCATGTTTACATATAATCTACGGAGTACCCTTAGCAATAAATGCAGGGGATGGAATGTTCATGCTTGTTTTCAGGGCTTTAACTAAGTTACATTATCCACCTGAAAAAATATTGGATGTCCAGAAGGTTCTGATAAAAAATTTCACAAGGGTTCTTGAAGGTCAAGCTGTGGAATTGGGATGGAGAGAAAATAAAATCTGGGAAATAAGCGAAAGAGATTATTTGAAGATGGTTGAAGGAAAGACTGGCGCCTTAATCAGCGCAGCCTGTGAAGTTGGAGGAATACTCGGAAACGGGTCCAAAAAACAAATAGCTGCACTTAAGGATTTTGGGATGCAGATTGGTATCGCATTCCAGATTCAAGATGACATTCTGAATCTAGTGGGGACAGAGAAAAAATACAAAAAAGAAATTGGTGGAGACATAACAGAGGGCAAAAGGACACTAATGACAATTCATGCATTAAGGAATGGCAATAAGGAAAAACTATTGAAACTAATCGGTTCCGGAGCAAAAGATAAAAAAACAATAAAGAGCGCAATCTCGATCCTCAAATCAACCAGCTCAATAGATTACGCAAAGAATTACGCTAAAAAAATCGTACAGAATGCAAGGAGAAAGCTAAAAATAATCCCCAACAATGAATCCAGGAAAATATTACTCGATTTGGCTGATTTTCTTATAAACAGAGATTATTAATGCTATAATCCTAAAAAGCTCTAAAAACCCCTATTTCTTAATTAAAGCCTTTTAAACCCGTATTGTAACCATAGTTACAACAGAAAAAATAATTTAACGCTTAAAAAAATTTCATGTGTAAATATCTAGGTACTCATGCAGCAAAAAACCCTCAGATTGATGGTCCAGGCCACATTAATGATTGGCACTGCCATTGCAGCAGCAGTTTTCTATAAAAAACACAAAGCAAACGACAGAATTCTAACAGTTCCAACTCAAAAATCATATTATGAAAGAGAAATCACATTAAACGACGGTTCTACTGCAAAACTAAAAATCAGGGAAATAGGCAATATCCAAATCCTAACTCATGCTGCAATCGCCACCTACAGGAAAAAACTAGACCAAGCAAACGAGGCTTGGGAAAAAGAAGGCAAAATAAACCTAAGAACATTCTTTGAATATTTCAAGGCATTCCCTAAAGGCCAAATCGGTGCGTATATGGAGATAGATGGCCAAGATGAACTTGTTGGGATGATAACTTCTGTCCGGATGAATATATCAAACCCAAAAAGGGACATGCCACGCAAATACAACGAAGTGTCACAGAGACTTTTATGGCTAAACAAACTAATCCGCTTACTGGACTTTACAACAGACCGTACTCTGACACTAATCGTGCAAGACATCCTTGAGATCACAAAAGACCACAACTTTTCAGAAGATATAAATCTCCAAAAAAGACTTTTAGGATTAATCGAAGCAGCTAAATCCCAGATCAAAAAGATTGAATTAGAAAGAAGTGTGCGTTCCGAATCAATGCAAGCTCTGGATGCTGGCTTGGGTTTGTTAGCTGGCAACACCCTAATTTGCCCAAGAGTTGATGTACTTCCAGAATACAGAGATTATGGGATAGCGAAACTACTTGTCCAGGCACAGCTTCAACTTGCGCGTAACTTTGGCTGTTCACGCATATTCGCATACAGCAGGGCAACAGGCTTCAAACCATTCAACGAAACCTTGATTTCATTTGGCATAACACCAACGAATTACGATCAATCTCTGGGCCAAGTCGTAGTCTCCTTCAAAAACTATCTGAAAATAAGAAGACCTTGGAAAAGAGGAAGACTGGAGGACTGCCAAAAGCCTGAAAAGCCAAAAAACTACATGAGCTTCTTATACGGTCTTTATGAGTTCTATATGCAAGATAACTGGAGGGCAACCAGGGAACAATTTCTCCTAACATATGGCAAACTCTTCACCAACGGGGATGAGGCTGTCAGAACAATGTCAGGTCAGGAAATTACCAAAAAAGAAGCTGAACAATTCATGATTCTGTTTGACTACATAAACTTTCTTTTAAGGGCTTACAACAAGGATTATCCAAATTGGAGGATTGCAGATATTACAATAGGCATGCACAGCGTTAACGGGGCTAAACACTCAATCGATATCGAAAACTCGACACCAAACGACGCCAGCGGAAATAGAAACACAATAATGGACTATTCTTATCTTCTCTAAGGTCTTCTAGCTCAATCAAAATTCTTTTAATACTTCAGAAACAAAACCACCAATATGAAACTCAAGCTAATGCTGGTATTTTCCTTCATTCTAATCCTAGCACAAGCAGCATTTCAGATGACAGACCTCAAAATAGACCTGTATGTACAAAAAGACGGCTCAGTAAAGGCAACTGAAAAAATAGAACTATTCCTGGACAGCAACGGAAGCATAAGCCTATACAAGGGTATAATGGCAAACAACAAGCTAGAGGACTGGAGAAGCATAACTGGTATTAAAGAAATAAGGTACCACTTACATGGCAACCTTGTGGATGTTTCGAATGTTCAGTTGCAACCACGTGCCCCAGAGCCATGCAATCAAATAATCGGTACATGCTACGCAACACTTTTCATAAAATATGACATACCCCAAAAAGAAGACTTTAGCCTAATAAAAGTTGATAAATACAAACCAAGAACTACCAAGTACACCCTAAAAAGCGAAGCTTTTGCATTCGAATCTACTGAAGAAGGCGAAATGATTTTACCAGAAAGAACGATACTCAACATATACCTGCCCCAAAACTCAATAGTAACCAATGTAAACCCACAACCCCTGAACATAAACGATACAAACTTACCACTGAAGGCATCCAGTGTAAGCTGGGCAGGAAGGTCAAAACTTTCACCGTTTATACTAACATTTGAAACTGAACAACCTTTGGAAGAGGAGGTCCTTGAATTTTTCAAAGAGTTTGAGCTTTGGTTCTTCAACTTCATTTACTCCAGGAACGGGATAGCCGCCATAATAACAATAGCCATGTTCCTGCTAATGCTAATTCTAATAAGAAGGAGTGGTACCTGATGCTTCACCAATATGAGAAACTTATAGTCGAATCACTACTCAGGAATAAAAAGACCCTCACAGAACTCTCATCAGATACTGGTCTGGACATGGATTCTGTTATGCGTTTCTGCTACTTGCTAAAGGAGAAAAACATCGCAGAAATAAAAGAAGAGCAATTAAAACAGTACAAACTAACACAAGAAGGCAGCAGGTTCCTGAAAGAAGGCTTTCCAGAACAAAGACTACTCCAGAAGCTTAAGACTAGTCCATTAACAAGAGAACAACTAACCCAGGAAGAAAGCTCAATAGGCTTATCTTGGGCAAAGAAAAACGAGTGGATATCTTTTGAAAAACAAAATGAAAAAACCCTGATAAAACTAACCCCTGCTGGAAAAGAAGCATTAAATAAAAAATACGAACTCCAAGAAACCCTAAGCAAAATCTCTTCCACCAGTCAAGAAATTAACCAAGAAACTCTTGACAACCTACTAAAAAGAGGCAGTGTTGAGCTTCAAATAAAGAAAAACCTAGAGATTACCCTAACACCGTATGGTAAAAAAATCTCAAGCGAAATTGAAGTTAAAGATGAAGTCAACACTCTCACCAAAGACATGATTGTTACAGGTGCCTGGAAGAAAAAATCCCTGCGTGAATACGATATCAACTCACCAGTGGAGAGATACATGCCTGGAAAACCACACCCATTGGAAATCTTCACAAACAAAATACGATTAATCTTCCTTTCAATGGGGTTTGAAGAAATGGAAGGCCCCTCAGTGGAATCATCATTTTGGAATTTTGATGCACTGTTCCAGCCTCAGGATCATCCTGCAAGGGAATTGGCAGACACTTTCTATCTGAAAAAACCAGAAAGGTTTAATCTGCCAGACCAAAAACTTGTTCAAAATGTTAAAAAGGCACATGAAGAAGGCTGGAAATACAAATGGAATGAAGAACCTGCACGCTTGGCAATACTAAGAACACACACAACCTCTGTCTCTTCCCGCTATTTAAACGATATAAAATCAGGAAAAAGAAAAGAGCCTGCAAAATACTTCTGTATGGGCAGGGTATACAGGAATGAAGCAACAGACTACAAGCATTTGGCAGAATTCCACCAACTGGAAGGCATAGTGGTCTGGGAAAATGCCAACTTCAAGAACCTTCTTGGCTTACTGAAAGAATTCTACTCCAAACTAGGGTTTGATAAAATAAGGTTTAAGCCAAGCTTCTTCCCGTACACAGAACCAAGCCTAGAAGTTGAGGTATATTTTGAAAAAAGAAAGCAATGGCTTGAGTTAGGGGGAGCCGGAATCTTCAGGCCCGAAGTCTGCATGCCCTTATGGGGCAAATACCCTGTCCTGGCATGGGGACTTAGCCTAGAGCGCCCACTAATGCTTTCACTGGGCCTGGAGGACATTCGTGCATTCTATACTAATAACCTGGAATGGCTTAGGAACCTGAGCCTGAAAAAGTTGATGTGATGGCAGTAGTAACCTACAATCAAAAAGAACTATGCAAATTCGTTGGCAAAGACATTTCTCTAAAGGAAATAGAGAATCTAATCACAATGCTAGGCATGTCCTTGGAGAAAATTGAAGGGAATGAAATAACTCTAGATGTAACTCCAAATAGGATAGACATGCTCTCTGTAGAAGGTTTGGGACGGGCAATGTCCTCCTTTCTAAACATAAAGACAGGCCTCCGTACCTATGAAATACTTAAATCGGACTACCAGCTGCAAACTGACTCAAGTGTAAATAGCGTAAGACCTTTTATTGTCAGTGCAGTTGTAAAAAACCTAAACATAACCCAAGAATGCTTTGATTACTTAATCCAACTGCAAGAAAAGATTCACGAAACATTCGGAAGAAAAAGAAGGAAAGTATCTATTGGAATACATAACTTAGACGTAGTAAAATTTCCAATACTCTATAAGGCATTTAAACCCAAAGAACTTTCATTCATAGCACTAGACTCCAGCACCTCACTATCTCTGGAAGAAATACTCGAAACTCACCCAAAAGGTAAGGAATACGCTCACATCCTAAAGGGCATTCCAAAGGTTCCAATAGTTATAGATTCAAAGAATAACGTTCTCTCCTTCCCACCGATAATAAACTCAAAACTAACTGAAGTAACTACTAAAACTAAAAACCTATTCATTGAAGTAACCGGAACATCCGAGAATGCAATACAAACAACTCTCAGCATAATCCTCGCAGCACTAGCAGACAGGGGCGGAAAAATTTATTCTGTAAAATCACAACTTTCTACGCCAGACATGAAAGGAACAGAAATGAAGCTAAACCCAAAAAATATATTCAAAATTCTAGGAATCGAAATTTCCGCCAATCAAACCAAAACTTTACTGGAAAGGATGGGCTACTCTGTAAATACTGGGAAGGGCACAACTGTCCAGATACCTGCCTACAGGGCAGACGTAATCCATGAAATCGACCTTATAGAGGACGTTGCAATAGCCTTCGATTATAACAAAATAGAGCCAGAGCTTCCAAACCTAACAACTTCCGGGAAATTACTCAACTCCTTTGATAACTTAAAGAACCTACTAATCGGGTCAGGCTTCAACCAAGTTATAACTATGACCCTAACAAACCCAAAGCAGAATTATGAAAATATGCAATTACCCATCAATGACTGTGTGGAAATTAAAAATCCAACAACAGAAGAATTCTCAATAATGCGCACTTCCATCATACCCTCCTTACTGAGTGTCTTTGCACAAAACAAAAATCAAAAAACACCACAAAAACTTTTCGAGATTGGCCAGTGCTTTGAGATCCACAGCAACAAACTATACCAAAAAACCAAACTAACAGTAGCAATCTTACATTCACAAACTTCGGTAACTGAAATCAAGTCAATAGGGGAAATTATTTTACAGGAATTAGGAGATTATGGAATCGAAAGGGCAGACTACGATTACTTCATAAGAGGAAGGTCCGGGTCAATAAAAATAAACAATAAAAAAACAGGCCTTTTCGGAGAGATTCACCCGCAAGTACTTAACAACTTTGACTTGGAACAACCTGTTTCATGTCTGGAAATAGAGCTAGAAGCAAAGGACATATCCTAAGTTCTCTAGCATT
>JACQQB010000053.1 GCA_016207225.1 Microcaldota archaeon
GGCTTAAAGCTTCTAATGTCCTTTTCTCTTTTCGCCAAAATCTCCAACGCGGGTCCCTGAACCCTCCCTATGCTCATTATCTTAAAAGAGCCAGCCTTCTTTATTGCGTTCATCAATGCCCTGCTTAAATTAATACCGTAGTAATAATCCAGAATATGCCTAGCCTCACCTGCATAAGCATTCAAATAATCCATATCAGTCATATTCTCAAATGCTTCAACGATCTCATCCTTGGTTAAAGAAGAAAATTTCATTCGTTTTCCCTTTTCACTCTTGCAAGCAAAGCGGATTACGTTATAGCCTATAGTAGACCCCTCAATATCATAGTCGCAAGCGCATACGTACGCATCTACACCTTTGGCCAGCTCACTCAAAGTTTTAATGTAGTTCCTAGTATAAGCCGCACCTTTATCCACTTCATACGCTGGCAACCACTGAACATTAAAAACAGGAAAACTGCCTTTGTCACTTTCTTTCAATCCGTAAACATGGCCTACTGCAGGGGCAATAAAAATCTCGTTACCGCCTCTGCTAATCCTATAATAGTTTATGTCATTCTTTCTTAACCGCTCAATCTTATCCTCGGCTAAAGCTGTTGCAATCTTCTCTGCAACCTTTGGCTTTTCAGCAATTATCAGATATCTTATAAAAGCACCTAACCTAAGCTTTTGTATGAAAACTTTATTAGCCTATCAAAAATAGTAAAAATTTCCTGAATTCCCAAACACTATCCAGCTTTCCTCAAAAGACTCTTGCCTTTCGTGGTGAGTCTATAGAAAACAAACTTTTTGCCAGGCTCCTCAATCCTCTCAACCAACTGTGCTTCCATAAGTTTCTCAAGATGTTCCACTATCGTTGATTTACTCTTACCTAACTTACTACTCAAATCAGTAGGTATCCTGGCCCCTTGCAAAAGCTCAGCCATTATTCCAACTCTGGTGTCACTTGACAAAGCTCTGCTCACTTCGATTTCTTCTACTATGGGCTTTCTCATTAACACTGAAAAAATAACAAACGCAGCCAATGCCAATACAAGTACCAAAGCACCTATTGGTATAACTTCATTAATTTTTCTTAATAATGATTCAGGTTCCTCTTCCGTTCTAGCTACCTCAATTTCTTCCACACTTTGAGTACTGATTGTGGGTGAAGCAGCGCTCCCAGATTTCATACCTCCAGCACAGTCGTCTCTTACTGAATAATTTGTAGTATTTGTAACATTACTACAATCCAGTACTGTATTCTCTACAACAAATATGTAAGAATAAGCAATCACACTAACTGCAAAAATGCTAAAAACGAGTAAAGCCGCAGTTCCTTGCCTCATAACTCCACATTATCGATTAAAACTTCATTATTTAAACCACTTTTCTTTTTGTTCGGTCATTTCCTTACAAAAACCGCATTAAAATCTTTTGGAAAACGGTTTCCCAGCAGAAACTATCCAATTCAGAAATAACTTTGCAGCCACAAAATTTATCGCTTTTTCATGATTTTCCCATTCTCTAAAATTGGTGTAGCGAGCACCCCAACCCAGAGTGAAGGTCTGAAGAGGAAGACGTCACGCCTTTCGCTGCCGAAGCAGTAACGGTGGCGGACAACAAGGCAATCCTCTCCTTCAGCTCTAAATAAATGGCGTGCTTTTGGGTTTTTATAGTCTGATGCGGCAAGTCTAGGAATCCCATACTTATCTGGAATATACCAGCCATATTCCATTGGAAGTGTCATTTGTTCGCTCTTTCCATTTTCTGTCACTACAGCTTTGACTCCGTTATACGTCACTCTTGTACTGGTGAAGCATGGAAAGGCTTCATCGTATTTTTTCCATTCCTCCCCTTCTCCGTTAAGTAGTTCATCTACTTCCATGTTTGTCAATAATCTAAGTCCTTTTTTTGCTGCCAACCTTAGGGCTTCATCCTGGGTTAAACTTTTTTCAGGTGTTGCCAGCACTATGATTTCAAGGTGCTTTGGATCAATTCGGGGTAATTTCAATGGCATATCTCTCGATACTGTTTATTGAATTAAGTTAAAAAGAGTTTCTAAAATGTCATAATGTCTAGGCACTTTATTTTTGGAACGGTATTTGGTCCCACAAATTTGTTATAATCCAGCCAAAACCTCATAAATATGCAAGAACATACCTGCTATATGCTATTCTTCATAGGTCTTGGCATATGGGATGAAAAAGACCTAAGCATAAAAGCTTTGGAAACACTGAAGGGCTGCAATATCGTGTTTGCAGAGACATATACCAGCGAATTAAGGCCAAACGTTTTCAAAAGGCTGGAAAAAATTATCCAAAAGAAAATCACAATTTTGGGCAGAGAGCAAGTCGAGGATGGAAAGATAATCCTGGCAAAAGCAAAAAACAAGAAAGTGGCTTTAATCACTCCTGGCGACCCTTTCATTGCCTCTACACACATTTCCTTAAAGCTAGATGCAGAAAAGCAAAAAATTAAAACAAAAATTCTGCACGCACAATCGATCTACACAAGTGCAATAAGTGAGAGTGGCTTGCAGCTTTATAAGTTTGGCAGGCCATGTTCCCTATCCTTCTGGTCTGAGCATTATAAGCCAACAAGCACCCTGGAGGTAATACTGGAAAACATGAGAAGTGGCCTGCACACTATTGTCTTCTTAGACATAAAGGAAAGATGCATGGAACCAAAAGAAGCATTGGAGCTATTGCTTGAGATCCAAAAGGCAAAGAACACCAAGGAAATAGACAATGTTCTAGTAATAAGCAGGCTTGGGAGTGATGAACAAACGATCAGATATGGCAACATCAAAACTCTTCTAATAAATGATTTAGGAAAACCACCCAGCTTGCTGATAATCCCAGGCAAACTTCATTTCATGGAGGAAGAAGCACTCCGGCAATTCCAATAAGAGCAACTTAAGCCCTAATTTCAACTGCATCCATATCCATTGAAAATGCCGTTAAGTTTTTATATTTTCTTGCACCTATATCCATTAGAAATGTCTAGTTAGTATTAATAAAAAGAAAGACTTTAGGAGGTTATTTCTATGGCAACACAAGGACAATTAGGAGGTCAACCTATCCTGGTTTTACCAGAAGGTTCGAGCAGAATTTTAGGTAGAGACGCACAGCGCACTAACATAGCTGTAGCACATGCAGTAGCAACTGCGATCAGAACAACTTTAGGCCCAAAAGGCATGGA
>JACQQB010000060.1 GCA_016207225.1 Microcaldota archaeon
CAATATACCAGTAGCCACTGAACAGGAGTTCCATGAATTGCCGAATTTTCTTAAGGATTTGCAGAAATTGGTGGAAGTAATCATAGTCAAAGGAAATCATGATGGCAACATAGAGAGATTTTCTGGTGAAGTTAAAGTCTATGGTGCAGGAGGTCTGAAAGTTAGTGATTTGGGCATAGTTCACGGTCATGCATGGCCATCAGAGGAAGTTATGAAGTCAAAGTATTTGGTTATGGGCCATAATCATCCGCAAGTTGAATTCAGGGACAAGTTGGGGAGGAGGTATGCTGAAAAAGCTTGGGTTATTGGAAGCCTTAAAGAGGGTAAGATAAAAGTAATCGTAATGCCTGCGTTTAATCCATTGGTTGGCGGGATAAGCTTTAATAGAGTGGAATGTAATCAATTACTCGGCCCGATATTCAAGAATGAGTTATTTAAATTAGAGGATGCAAAGGTTAGATTGCTTAATGGAATAGAATTGGGAAAGATCAAGAATCTAAAGGTGAGTTAGATGGGAAACAAAAGAAGAGGACATGAATCAATGGAAACTTGTGCTTCTTGTGGAAGAAGAGCACCAAGGGACAAGGTCGTAAGGTATGATAGGACTATAGTTTATAGTACAGACTTGAAAACTGCGGATGATGTTAAAGTAATGCAAAGGAGAAAGATGTACTACTGCGTTAGCTGTGGTAAAAGCAGGGGAATTTTTGAGAAGAAGAAAAGACAGGCAATGGCAAAATATAACAGGTAAGTTTGATGAGAGTAGAGCTTGTCCTGAATTTGAAAGATGTTCCAGGAACTTTGCTAGAAGCGATTAAGCCTATTTCTATAAATGGAGGCAACATAGTAAGCGTGGTGCACATGCGGGAGCATGAGGAGCATGAAGCTGTGCCCACTGTGATTTACTTTGAAGTCAGTGACCTGGACCAGTTGACAAAGATAAAATCAGCACTTGAAAAGGACCACATAAGGATTAAGGAAATAAAGACTGATGGAAGAAAATTGACAAAAAGAAAGAGATTAAGGGTTGTCTTGATTGGCCACGTGATGGCTACAGACGCTAAGAATACGATAGACCAGATAGTGCAGGTTGGGGCTTTTGTTTCTACTTTTGAAGTCAAGATTGTTGCTCCGGAGTTACATTCATCAGCCATGCTCAACATAGAGATTGAGGAATCACTTTACCCGAACTTATTGCAGAAGTTAGAAGAGGTAGCAAAAAAGAAAAATCTGTTAGTTATTCGGGAGATAAGTTAGATAAGCTCGATAGATATTTAAGGGTTAGCTGCAAAGAGTTATTGTAATATGCTTATTATCGTGAGGTGTAGTCATGGATTTACTAGATCATGTAGCAAAATCAGAAGACAAGTATGGTAACCCAAAGATAGTTGTAGCAGGAGTTGGAGGGGCAGGGTGCAATACAATAAACAGATTGGCTAAGTCAGGGGTAAGAGGGGCAGAGCTCATTGCCATTAACACAGACCAAAAACATTTGGGAGTCGTAACTGAAAGTGCAAGAAGGGTCTTGATTGGCCAGAGCATTACAAAAGGCTTGGGAGCCGGCGGCTACCCAGAGATTGCTGCAAAGTCAGCCGAGAGTTCAAGACAAGAGTTGGAGAGGATACTGTCTGAAACCAATTTGCTATTCTTAGCTGTAGGTATGGGTGGAGGCACAGGTACGGGTGCTTCCCCAGTAGTTGCGGAAATTGCAAAGCAGCAGGGAGCGATAGTAGTCGCAATGGTCACATACCCCTTCTTGCTTGAAAGAGCCAGGTTAAAGAAGGCAGATGAAGGCCTTGAGAAACTGAGGAAATTTGCAGACACAATAGTGATAATAGATAACAACAGGTTAGTTGAATTCGTGCCTAATTTACCGATTGAGCAGGCATTTACAGTTGCAGATGAGATTACTTCCAGAGCAGTTCGCGGGATTACGGAAACGATTACAACTCCAAGCTTGATCAACCTGGATTATGCGGATGTAAGAGCCATAATGCAAGGTGGTGGCATAAGCATGATTGCGGTTGGAGAAGGAAAGGGAGTTAACAGGGCCAAGGATGTCGTTTACAACACGTTAAACCACAGATTATTGGATGTTGATTTCTCAGGTGCCACCGGAGTACTCCTACACTTGACAGGAGGCTCTGACATGACACTGGGAGAAGCGAATGATGTGGGAGAGATGATAACCCAAAGCGTAGACCCTAACGCCAATGTTATCTGGGGAGCCAGGATGAGTGAGGAGTCTGCAGGGAAATTGGAGGCCATAGCAATATTCACTGGAATAAAGAGCCCCTATGTAATAGGCAGGAAATCCGAAACAAGGAAGAAAGATAATATTATTGAGGGCGTCTAGTCCATGTCAGAAGACAGTGGGGACCAATTCATCAAGTTCAATGAGGAGAGACAGAACAAGTATAAGAAAGCGGGCTATAAGCTGGTTGGAAAGTTTAAGCATACTGGAGTAGAAGTTTGCAGATGGACAAAGACCAGGATGAGGGGGGAAAGGAACTGCTATAAAGCTGTTTACGGAATCAAGTCCCACCGCTGCGTACAAATGACCCCTACTTTGGATTTTTGCTCTTTTTCTTGCCAGTTTTGTTGGAGAGATTTTGGACCGGATAGGTTCAAGTCAGAAGGCAGATGGGATGACCCAAAATTGCTAGTAGATGAGATGATAAGTGCCCAGCGGGTGCTCTTGAGCGGTTTTGGGGGAAATGAGAAGACTTCCAAACAAACATTCGATGAGGCAATGGACCCGGAGCACGTTGCAATTTCATTGGACGGGGAACCCACATTATACCCTTATCTGCCAGAGATGATCAAGGAGATAAGGTCAAGGGGAATGACTGCTTTTTTGGTAACAAACGGGACTATGCCCAACAAGCTGAAGGAATTGCTGGAGAAGAATGCAGAGCCAAACAACCTTTACATAAGCGTATATGCGACAAATCCTGAGGATTATAAAACAGTTACAAAGTCATTCATACCC
>JACQQB010000056.1 GCA_016207225.1 Microcaldota archaeon
TATTTTTGGAGTTTCGATAATCTTTGAATGTCTTGTAGCAAAGCACGGAAAGGACCTGAAGATTACTCCGTATGAGGTTGGGCTATTGGATAGACAAACAATACAAAGACTTATTGAACAGGAGTTTATTGTTGAAGTCAGGATTAAAGAAGTTGCCAGGAGATTAGGGATAATAGTTGGAGACTACTTAGACCATAAGGTGAAGGTATCTAGATTAAAGTATGGGGAGTTGTCTCTTGAATTTCGTTTTTATGAAAAGTTTGCTATTCCAGAAGTTTTAAACAGTGCTTTAGCAAAGCCTGAACTTGATGTTTTGGAAGTTATAGAAGTCTTGGGAGATGTTGCAAATGGCAGAGGAATGATTTTTATGGGAAACCAAGAGGCAGCTAGAGAGATGCTAGAGCTTTTAACAGGTAGTCCGAATAATGAAGTTGGAGTAAGAGCTAAACAGGCTTTGGAGGGCAAGAGGCATGGAGGTGGGGGCTTTATTAAATTCGAACCTCCGCAAAGGCATAAGCTAGGCATTTTACGTTTAAATGAAGATCCGACAGTAAGAGGTTGTAGAAATAGGCAACCTCCAAGAAATATACTTTAGCTCTAAAGTTCGCCTACTCTTCTCTTCATCCTTCTTTTCATTCTTTTTCTTCTTTTCTTTAGCCATTTCCAGCGCATTCGTCCTTTTTTCTTCCATTTTCTAGGAATTGCTCCCAATAAGACACCTCAGTGAATTGATAGATTAGCCGGTTCAGTTATTTAAACATTAGCTTATTCAATAGCTAACTATGGACATAGAGAGCAGGCTAGAGTTGATAAAAAAAGAGCCGATAGAAGAGATAATTACTGAACAGGATTTGAGGGGTTTGCTAGAAACAAAGAGTAGACCGAGAGCTTATGATGGGTTTGAGACCAGCGGTAAGATTCATCTGGGAAGTGGGATTCTGAGAGCGATTAAGATAAATGACCTGCTGGATGCTAAGGTGGATTTTACTTTGTTTATTGCTGACTGGTTTGCTTACATAAATAATAAGATGGGTGGGGATTTAGAGTTAATAAAAAAAGTTGGAGAGTATTTTGTTGAGGGCTGGAAGGCATGCGGAGTGGATATGGAGAGAGTGAAGGTAGTTTGGGCTAGCGAGATAGTTAATGACCAGGAGTATTGGAAGGGTGTGATAGATGTGGCAAAAAACACCACAGTACAAAGAACTCTGAGGGCAGGTACGATAATGGGAAGAAGCGAGAAGGAGATGCAGTATACTGCCCAGTTACTATATCCGATGATGCAGGCCTGGGATCCTTTTTATTTGGACGTAGATATTTTGCAATTGGGCATGGACCAGAGGCATGCTACAATTTTATCAAGGGAATTGGCACCGAAGTTGGGAAGAAAAGCACCTGTTTGCGTACATCATCACCTTTTGCTCGGTCTGCAGGGCCCTGGGAAAGGAAGGATGGGCCAGGAAATGGCAGCGGTTCAGGTAGAAGACAAGATGAGTAAGTCAAAACCCCAGACTGCAATATTCATTCATGATTCCAGAGAAGAGATTGAAGATAAGATGAAGAGTGCTTTTTGTCCTGAGAAGGTTGTGGAGAATAACCCCATTCTTGAAATCTGGAAGTATATAGTTTTCAGGAAGTTTGATTCTAGAGTTATTAAAAGACCTGAGAAGTTCGGCGGTAATTTGGAGGTTCAGAGCTATAAGGAGCTTGCAGAGATGTTTGGGCAGGGCAAGTTGCATCCTTTGGACTTGAAGAAGGAAACGGCCGATGCACTGGATGAAATCTTAGCTCCTGTAAGGAAGCATTTTGAGAAAGGGAAGGCGAAGGAGTTATACGAGATTGTAAAAAATGCTCAGGTTAGCAGATAAGTTTTAAAAGGGATTAAAGAAAATAGGAACATGGGAAAAGTGGAATGGTATCTGGATTTTGTTGATTTGAAGTATGAGCCTAGTAAAAGCGATGTCGTTGTTTTGTTTTATTTTGAGCCGGCAGAAGGAATAAGCAAGGAAGAGGCTGTTGGAAGAATTGCTTCTGAGAGTTCCACCGGTACTTGGACTACTTTGTTTAAGCTTCCTCCAAGAATGAGAAAACTTCAGGCTACTGCATTTGAGATTAATGGGAATTATGTAAAAGTGGCATACCCGATTGGATTATGGGAACCTGGCAATGCCCCGCAGTTGTTGAGTGGGATAGCTGGGAATATTTTTGGAATGAAGGCATTGAAAAACCTCAGGCTGGTTGATGCTAGCTTGCCAAGGGAGTATGTAAGGCATTTTAAGGGCCCTAAGCAGGGCATTAGTGGAATAAGGAAAATGATGAAGGTAGCTAAAAGGCCTTTGTTCGGAGCGGTTCCAAAGCCAAAAATTGGTTTTAGTGCAAAGGAGCATGCAGACATAGGCTACGAAACGTGGATGGGCGGCTTTGATTTGGTAAAGGATGATGAAAATTTGACTTCAACAAAGTTCAATAATTTTTTTGAGAGAGTCAGACTAATGACAAAAATGCGTGAGAAGGCAGAGAGGGAAACTGGTGAGCAGAAAGATGCATTAATCAACATAACTGCAGAGACCAAGGAAATGATCAGAAGAGCAAATGTTTTGCATGATAATGGATGGAGATATGCGATGATAGATGTTGTTGTTGCTGGTACTGCTGCGGTGCAAACTCTGAGAGATGAACTCGGAGATTTGGGGATGGCTATCCATGCCCATAGGGCAATGCATGCAGCTTTCGATAGGAATCCCAAGCATGGTTTAACAATGCAGTTTCTGGCTAAAATGATGCGTTTGGTTGGGGTAGACCAGATTCATTCTGGTACGGCTGTTGGAAAACTTGTCGGCTCCAGAGAGGAAGTAGTCGGCATATCTGATATTCTTAGGCAAAAATATGTTAGGGCAAGGAATGGGATTCTGGAGCAGGATTGGCAGCATGTAAAACCTGCATTTCCTGTTCCTTCAGGAGGTTTGCATCCTGGCTTAATACCGGATTTGATAGATATTTTTGGTAATGAGTGCACAATCCTTGTAAGCGGAGGCATACATGGTCATCCAAAGGGCACTAGGGCTGGTGCATTGGCATCAAGACAGGCATTGGATGCAAAAATAGCTGGGATAGGATTAGAAGAATATGCTAGAAAACACAGGGAACTGAGAGAAGCCTTGGAAAAATGGGGAATGATGAAACCTAAGTAGGTTTACGGTGGATAGACACATCTGCCAAAATACTGTACGCAGTTGCTTGGGCATCTGCCTCTGAAATCTAGAGGACAGTCAACAAACGGATCTTTATCTGGTTCTGATTTTGGAATTTCGATGCATTTGTGGACTTTGTCGTTAGTCAAAATACAGGTAGTGCCTTCACTGCACATTGTTATCTCCCTTTTTATTTGTCCATTCTTACAGTAAGATCTTCCTAGTTGAGTATTCTGCACTAAGCAGTACGTGTTCTCTTCAAGCTGTCCGCTTTCCGTGAGAGTTCCGCTTTCACAACTAACCCTAACATAATAATAAGGATCACAATATTCGTATGAAGGACCTAGCTCTGTTTGCACCTTCTTGCCTGTTTCACAGGATACTTTTACCACAGTGTCCCAACTGCACTTGAAGCTTGTGTCGCATTCCTCCTTATGGATTGTTTCATTTCCTTTTGGCTTTAGTGGGTTTGCATCATCTATTGCTTGCTTGATTATCTCTTGCCCTATTTGTTTTTGTTCTTCTTCTGTGCAGCCAAGTACCAAAAAGCTTAGGAAAATTAGCATGATGAAGTATATTTTCATGCTTTTGTTAAGAGACTGCGGTTTATAAGGATAGGTAGTCAATATGGGAATTTTACTTAAGGTTAAATATTCTTTAAGGAATGTTTTACGTCATAAGCTCCTAGAAACTTTAAATAGGAGGATAGATAGAATTCTTTGTAAGTAGAAGGAAGATACTTACGTTCTTCTTATTCTGCTTGGTGATCGTAAAATGAATTTGTTAGCGGAAAGACGTGGCAGCCAACCTTTTGGGACGCCTGTTAGTGACCATCGTTTGAGAATTGCGGAAAGGGCAGGATTGAGTAGAGTGGCGTTAGCAAGCCAGAGTACAGGGAGAGTCGAGCAGATACAGAGAAAGTTACTTGTGGCGGCACGTGATTTTACCTTGCCAAAAACTGATAGGAGCAGGAGTGAGATTAGGTTTGAGGGTAGAAAACGTACTGATGAGAACGCCAGAAGAAGAGACCGTGTTGTTGGATTAGAAGGAGATAAGGAAGCGGAGCTTGTCAAGTTATTTGCAAGTGCAGAGAAAAGGACTGGTGTTAGTGTTGAGCAGTTGAATGATGGTATCGAGAATGTTTTGAATAAGTTGGATGATGGAGCAGATTCTTTTAAGATTACAAAGGATGGAAGGGTGGATGAAAAATCGTGGAATGGATTAAGAGCAGTTTTGTCAGAGTTGAATGAACAGCTCTTGGAATCTTATGTTTCAAATGACCGTGTGGAGGAGAAGCTGGTGCCTTTGAAAGGTCATTTGTGGATTTTACTTGACAGTTTAACCCTAAAGATAGACGAGTTTGTTGCTAGGTTGGCTGGTGGAAGTTCCGTGTCCAGGATAGTTCCAGAGAAAGAGCTTTTTTCACTTGTTATCGATGCGCTGTTTGAAGTCAAGTCTTTCTTACCATGATTGTTTTCTATTCTTGTCTTGTCATTTGATCATCAATGTCTTTTGCGATGTCGCGCATTCTTTTTATCATTCTTAAAAAGTCCTCTTCAACTTCTTCCAAAGTCCTGCTCAGGCTTAGTTCCCGCAAATAATAAGCCCTGCCTTTCTTGACTACCAAGCCAGAGCGCATGAATTGGTTTAGATGGTAAACTATTGCACCTCTTGTGACCTGCCTGCGGGTCTTAACTTCTTTGGTTGAAATTCCCTTATGTTCATAAAGGGCAGTTAGTAGTTCCTTGAAAATGTCTGTGGCTACATCTTCCTTTTCATCACTAAAGCCAAGGCATTTGCATAGCCATGCAACTTCTTCTTCAATGTCGTTGCTTAGGGGCCTTTCAATTTCTTTTATGGATAGAGTCTTGGAATATCTGCTCATGTAGGTAGTTATAGTGCCCGATATATTTAAATATTTGTTCTTATATAAAAGAATTATTGTTGTGTTAATAAACTGTTAACAGATTAGAGTGGTGAGACCTTGTCATTGCTCAAGGAGATATAAAGATTATCTGGTCAAATTTAGTATTGTTTTAGATTAAACTCTGTTGATGGTATTTTATTTTAGTGATTTCATGGAAGAAACAGAAGATAAGAAATTGATGGGTGAAGAAAAGCCAGAAGAATTGGTCAGTAGGGAAATGGAGTTTAAAAAGCAGGTTGAAGAACTGACAGAGCACTTGAAAAGATTGCAGGCAGAATTTGAGAATTATAAAAAAAGAGTCGCAAAGGAGAGAGAAGAGACAAGAAGATTGGCAAGTAAAGATTTGGTTGTTAAGTTGTTGCCTTTCTTGGATGAGTTTGAGCTTTCATTAAAAGCGTTTGCAAGGTCAAAGGATGAGAATCATAAAGGCTTGAAGTTGCTGCATGAGAATTTGCTTTCAATATTAAGAAGGGAAGGGTTGGATGAGATTAAGTCTCTGGGGGAGAAGTTTGACCCTTATGCTCATGAGGTTGCAAACATGGAAGAAAGCGATAAAGAGGAAGGGACAGTAGTTGGGGTCATTCGCAAAGGTTATGTTTTGAATGGTAATGTGATAAGGCATGCTCTTGTGAGCGTTGCAAAAATGAAAGAAACTAAATAAGGTGAGATTATGGCTAAAATAATTGGAATTGACTTGGGAACGGGAAACTCTGCAGCTTCAGTCCTAGAGGCAGGAAGACCAGTGATAGTTCCTAGTACAGAAGGAGTTACGCAGTATGGGAAATCGTTTCCTTCATACGTTGCCCTTACAAAGGATGGACAGAGGCTGGTAGGCGAGCCGGCAAAGAGACAGGCCGTCGCAAACCCAGAAGGAACCGTGACTGCGTTCAAAAGAAAGATGGGTAGTGATTTCAAGTATGATATATTTGGGAAGCAGTACACTCCGCAGGAATTGAGTGCTTTCTTGTTGCAGAAGATTAAAACAGATGCAGAAGCATATTTGGGGGAGAAAGTAACCAAAGCAGTGATAACAGTTCCTGCTTATTTTAATGATAATCAGAGACAGGCAACCAAAGACGCGGGTGAGATAGCAGGCTTGGAAGTAGTTAGATTAGTTAATGAGCCTACAGCTGCTTGCTTGGCTTATGGACTGGATAAGGCTGGAAAAGAGCAGAAGATAATGGTCTTTGATCTTGGAGCAGGTACTTTGGATGTAACCATAATGGAGTTTGGTGGCGGAGTTTTTGAGGTAAAGTCTACAAGCGGAGATACGCAGCTAGGCGGAACTGATATGGATAATGCCTTGGTGGAATTTTTAGCACTGACTTTCAAGAGGCAGAACAATGTGGATTTATGGAATGATAAGGTAGCGATGCAAAGGATAAGAGAAGCGGGTGAAAAGGCAAAAATAGAGTTGTCAACAACTTTAACGAGTGAGATAAACCTGCCATTTTTAGCATCCAATTCCTCAGGGCCGTTGCACTTTACTTACTCTTTGACCAGGGCTAAGCTGGAAGAGATAGTCAGGCCAATAATTGAAAGATGCAGGAATCCGGTAGAGCAGGCAATGAAGGACTCAAAGCTCGGGGCAAATGACATACATAAGGTAATAATGGTTGGTGGCCCGACAAGAATGCCAATCGTCCAAAAGTTTGTAGAGGATTTGACAGGTAAGAAGGTAGAAAGAGGAGTAGACCCGATGGAATGTGTGGCCATGGGTGCTGCAATACAGGCAGGTGTATTGGCTGGAGAAGTGAAGGACATTTTATTGCTGGATGTAACTCCTTTATCACTTGGGATAGAGACTTTGGGTGGGATATTGACCAAGCTTATTGACAGGAATACAACCATCCCGACTAAGAAGAGTCAGGTCTTTAGTACAGCTGCAGATTCACAGACTAGCGTAGATGTGCATATTTTCCAGGGAGAAAGGTCCATGGCAAGGGACAATGTAGAGCTCGGGAATATTAGTTTGGTAGGCATACCACCTGCGCCAAGGGGAGTGCCGAAAATAGAGGTTACGTTTGACATTGATGCGAATGGGATATTGCATGTTGGTGCAAAGGATCTGGGCACTGGCAAGGAGCAGAAGATGCAGATAACCGCACCTCTTAAGATGAATAAGGAGGACATTGAGAATAAAATGAAGGATGCGGAGAAGTATGCTGAAGAGGATAAAAAAAGATTAGAAGAAGCAGAAATCAAGAATGAGGCTGAGAGTTTAGTCTATACGAGTGAGAAAACTTTGGGTGAATTCAAAGACAAGGTCAGTAAGGAAAAAGTCGAGAGTATTGAAAAATCTGTCAAAGAGCTGAAGGATGCACTGGAGAGTAAGGAGATAGGCAGAATAAAGGAAAAGAAGGAGCAATTGGCAAAGGCAATACAGGAGATAGGCTCTTACATATATGAGCAAGCAGGTGCTAAGGGAAGTGAGAACAAGGGAGATGAAAAAACATACGATGCAGATTATAAGAAAGATGAAGACAAGAAATAAGTTGTGAAAGCATATGCCGGCTAAAAGAGATTATTACGAGATTTTGGGAGTTAACAAGAATGCTAGTCTGGATGAGATAAAGCAGGTGTACAGGAAATTAGCTTTGCAGTATCACCCCGATAGGAATAAGAGTAAGGAGGCGGAGGAGAAGTTCAAGGAAATTTCCGAGGCATATGCTGTTTTGAGTGACCAGGAGAAAAGAGCACAGTACGACAGGTTCGGGCACGCTGGTTTTGACAGGATGTATAGCGAGGAGGATATTTTCAGGAATGCTAATTTTGAGGATTTGTTCAGGGAGTTTGGGTTTAATGTGGACTTTGGCTTTGGAGGGCGAAGGGGCTTCAACATATTTGAGAGTTTTTTTGGTGGAGGGAGAAGGGAGTCTGGTGCAGATATTTATCTGGATCTGGAAGTGAGCCTGGAAGAAGTCGCGAAGGGTGTGCAGAAGGAACTGCATGTTCCGCATTCAAAAGTTTGCAGTAGATGCAGGGGGAGTAAGAGTGAACCTGGCTCAAAGGTTAGAGAGTGTGAACAGTGTGAGGGTACGGGAGAGATAAGAGTTGGAAACAGAAGGGGATTCATGACTTTTGTCACTGTGACTACTTGCAACAAGTGTGATGGTGAGGGTTATCGTATAGACAACCCGTGTAAAGATTGCAGAGGGAATGGCTTTGTCAGTGTGAATGAGAAAATAAAAATTAATGTTCCGCCAGGTGTTGATACGGGTGCAAGGTTAAGGTTGGGTGGAATCGGGGAGTATGGAGAAGATGGGCCAGGAGACTTGTATTTGAGAATTTTTGTTAAAAAGCACCAGGTTTTTGGAAGAGTGGATGGGGATATAACTCTTGACAAGCAGGTTTCGTTTACGCA
>JACQQB010000057.1 GCA_016207225.1 Microcaldota archaeon
CATTTTTGGAGAAAAGACCGAATAGACTGCTCATTTTCACCACGTAAAAAAACGGGCCCGGCGAGATTTTCATGCTTATTTTGAACTCGCGACCTCTGTCTTGCTCCTTGATTTAGGAGGACATCGCTCTATCCAAGCTGAGCTACGGGCCCAGATAATGTATGTTTAGTTATGGCTGTTCCCATTCTATTTCATAGTATTCATACTTGCTTCCCGGCAATTCGATTCTTTT
Organism: Microcaldota archaeon; assembly: GCA_016207225.1. Lineage (GTDB taxonomy): Archaea > Micrarchaeota > Micrarchaeia > Burarchaeales > JACQQB01 > JACQQB01. The sequence continues at coordinate 233 of JACQQB010000057.1, forward strand.
TACTCGGTAGTATGTAACACTTGTTTCCCTGTCTGCTATTGCCAGTAATAAATCCAAGCCTATCCGCTTGGCTTCTTCTATCGAGTCTGCCAGCTCTGCACCGCCAATGTATTCTTCCTCACTTAATGAAAGCATGAGCAGGCTGGGTTTGTCATCCTTTGGGTTTTCTATTCCTTCTTTTTTCCTATGATATAGAAGAAAGTCCAGCTCTACTTTTTTTCCCTTACTTTTAACTCCTGGAATTGCCAGTATGAAAGTCTTTTTAACGCTGTGAGCAACCCTTATTGCCCTGGCCCATTCAGAGATTAGCAGCTTGCTTTTCCTTGGGAAAACCTGGATTACGTGCTTAGAGTGAACCCATTCGTCGCCCTTTTTAGTTGGTGATGCCTTGGGCATGTAAAGCCTGAAGTGTGTACCGAACTTGAATCCTGTTTTTAGAATGTAACCTCGCAAGCGCCAGTCCTCATAAACGTCATACATTAGGAGAAAGTCATCCCTTTTTTCCTTTGCCGCCTTGATCATTTGTTCTTCAGTTGCATTTCTTAATGTCAGATTGCAATGCTTGATCATTAGCAGGGTTTCATACACATCTAGTTTGGAGAGTTTGCCTCTTTGCTCTGCCTTGTATGTCCCGAATTGACCTAGCCAGTAGTTTTCGTATATCTCTTTTCCTGCGGTTTCGTCATCTATTATTGTGACTAGGTCCTCTGGAAAAAGTAGGCCTTGGATTGCATATTTTGGTATCTGGAATTTGCCCGAAGGGTATTGCTTGACCGGGCTCCTTCCATAACTGCCTTTAATTTCCTCTATTGGCCTTATAATCAGGCCCCTGTCCCTCCAGTCTTTGAAGGTGCAGTATCTTGCGATTAATTTGTCGATCTTGAACTTTTCAGCCAAGTCGTTGAATTTCAGCTCATTCCCATTTTCATCGTAGGAGCGGGCGTTTCTTATGTCTATCAAGTACAAGGCCTCTTCCGGAGTTAGGGTTATTACCCCTTTTTGCATATACCCAAAAAATCCCTTGTGCAATGCAGTAACGCTCTCTGCTTCGCTAACCTTGACTGTATTGTCATTGGTGTTGTATTGTAGAGTGATTCCCATGTATGCACCTGAGCCTGAATAGAATGCAAATAAGGAGATGTTTATATACATTGGGAATTTAAAATAGCTTTCGAAGGTGTTTTTGTGCTTTTACCTAAGATTTTATCGTTCCTGCATAACCATTACGGTAAATTGCTGTCCTTAGTCTTACTTTTCTCTGCTTATGCCTTCATTTTTACATATCTGCCAGTCACACCCATGATAATCTGGCTGACCCTTATGTCGAGTGCTTTCGTATGGTTTTTGATTGAGGTTAATGCAAACAGAGCAGAGCCTGTCAGAATATTCAATGGTTTTTTGCTTGCGGTATTTTTGCTTGTTTTTGATTTCGTTATTGAGAATGGAGGCGCTATTCTAGGCTATTGGCATACTGCAAGAAGTGCTTATGCCATCGGAGTGGTTCCGATAGAGGTAATGTTCATCATATTGTTTGGTGGTGTGGCTTGGTACCTGTACTTGCCGAAGGAATTAAGCAGGACATTTTCATTTTTAGACATTACTGCCTTTGCTTTTTTTGGCATGCTGGGAGAGTTTGTTTTAAGCAACCATGATATGATGATCTATACGCAGGGATGGACATCCATGCATGCATTTATAGCCTATGCCATTACCTGGTTCATCTTACATTTGGTGAGATATAGAGTATTGCGTGAGTGAGATGCTCAGGGCCGTGTTGTTTGATCTGGATGGGGTTATTGTCGATTCTGCGAAAGCAAACCTTCTTCTCTATAGGTCAATAATGAAAGAGTTTGGGTTTAAAGAGCCAGGTAAAAAGAAGTTTGCACCTTTAGCTGCGTACGGGAGTAAGAGAACTATCCAGTGCCTTTTACCATATGGGCATAGGAAAGATGAGAAATTACTGGAGAAAATGCGTGCTAGAATGAAAATTATCGCGCCTAATTTTATAAAATACATAAAGTTGAGTGAGAACGCTAGAAGTTTGATTAGGGGATTAAGTAGGGATTATTTTCTTGCAGTAGTTACAAACAGGCGTAAATCCACTTTCAAGATATTGGCCAGATTTGGACTGTTGAATTATTTTGATGTAGTTATTACTGCAGACGGATCAAGGAATATAAAACCTCATCCTGCTCCTTTATTAAAGGCGTTAAACAAACTAAAGGTAAAGAATAATGAGGCGATATTTATCGGTGATAGCGAAGTTGACAGGGTTGCCGGTAAA
>JACQQB010000054.1 GCA_016207225.1 Microcaldota archaeon
CTTCCTCTCCTGCCATAACCTAATTATATCAAAAGTTATTAAATATCTTTGGCTTAGGTACAAAGACCCAATTGGCATCGTACTGTATAAATTTTTAAACCTTCGGAAGTAATCTATTCGAGAAGGTGGAAAAGTGCAAAAAATCATTTACAGCAATTCCCCCGTAATAAAAGAGTTGCTAGAATTAAAGGGATTTGAAAAACTTAATGAAATGCAAGAAGCAGCAGAAACAGAATTGAATATCTCCACTTCTAATGACTCGATTGTAATTTGTGCACCTACTGCAAGCGGTAAAAGTTTGCTTGCGGAAATTGCTGTTTTAAAAACACTTAAAGAAGGTAAAAAGGCAGTATGGACAACTCCGTTAAGAGCACTGGCAGAAGAAAAAAGGAGAGATATGGAATATTTGAGGAAGCTGAACTATACTGTTGGCATTTCAACTGGCGATTATGATAACGATGGTTCAGACCTGGGAAAATATGACCTAATCTTTACTACGAATGAAAGATTGGATTCACTAATGCGTCAGCAGGCCAAATGGCTAAGCTCAATAGGTCTAATCATTTCAGATGAAGTGCATACAATCCAAGACAGGAAAAGAGGAGCTGTAATAGACGTTGTTTTAACAAGAAGCAAGTTCTTCAGACCAAGACCTAGAATAATAGCACTTTCTGCAACAATAAAAAATCCTGATGAACTATCCTACTGGCTTGATGCAAAAACATTCCAAAGTAATTGGAGGCCTGTTCCATTGGAGGAATACGTGGTTTTCAAGGAACGGAGAAATATCGTTATCCTGTCTAAGGAGAATAAAGTTCAAACTAAAGAAGCAAAGGATCCACTGCAGTTTTTAATTAAGGAATGTGTAGATTCAGGTGCTTCTGTACTGGTATTTACCAATACTCGGAAAAGTGCTCAAACTGTAGCAAGGACTACTGCACTCAAATTTGAGCCTGGAAACACGAAGGAAGTTGATGAGGAGATATTAAGTGATGAGTTAATGGACTCTAAGGAAGTTCTAGATCTTTTAAAAAGGGGCATAGGCTACCATCATGCAGGATTGCCGCATCATTATAGGAAGATGATTGAGGATAGTTTTAGGCAAAGGGAAATCAAAGTAATATCTGCAACCACAACTCTGGCAGCAGGCCTAAATCTGCCTTCAAGAAGAGTAATAATCAAGGACATCAGTCGCTGGGATAAGTATGCCGGGAGAACTAACATCAAAGTTTATGAGTATAAGCAGATGGTAGGGCGAGCCGGAAGGCCCGGGCTAGATCCGTATGGCGAATCTTTTATCATAGCCAAAGATGCCTATGATGCTAAATTCCTAATTGATAATTACGTTAATGGGGAGCCGGAAGTAGCTAGATCCACATTGCTGGATGTGAGAACTTATCCATCGCAGATTCTTTCACTAATCTACACAAAAATGGCAACTAGCAGAGAGGATATACTGAAATTTGTAGAGCATACATTCGGCGGCAGGCAGTTTAGAAAAGAAACTATTTGGAATATAACTAATGAGCACTTAGAAAAAATGGCCCGGGCAGAGTTATTGGAACAGGATTATTCAGGTAGGTTAGAGCCCACAATACTGGGTTCATTAACAGCACAACTTTACATACACCCGGAAACTACGATGCGTCTTCTGGATTTAAAGGATGTGAGCGAAGGAGTAGAAGTAAGCACTGAGGGAAAGGAAGCAGATCTGCTTACGTATTTATTTTTGCTTGCCGGTACAATGGACCTGTCTGACGAAGTTCCCTATAGCATTGGAAATGAAGAGCATGATCAACTAAATGAACTTGCGTTTAAACATAAAATAATAATTGATGATTGGCAGGATTCTAGAGACTTTTACAAGGAAACAAAGGCATTCAAAAGAGCCTTAATTTTAAATGAGTGGATAAACGGTACTTTTGGCAGGGAGATATGCATTAAATTTAAAATGGAACCCGGAGACCTGCTCAGGTTGATAGAGAATAGCGAATGGATAGCCTATGCATGCCAAAGACTCAGTACTAGCAGTTTAAAGATAAGTGGAGATAAGAAAGTTTGGCAAGCCCTGCATAAGAGAATTGAATACGGGTTGCCTGAGCAGGCGATGCCTTTAACTGTTTTTAACAAGGTCAAGAGATTCCGGGCAATGAATATCATGAACCACATGAACCAAAAATATGGCAAATGGACCTTGGAGGATGTTAAGAACCTGCCTATAGGGGAATTAACCGGAATACCTGGAATAGGTGAAAAGATAGCTAACTGGATAAAATACGGGGTTTAGGCTCAAAGAGTCCGTTAGCTTTATAAAAATTCAATTGAAAATGTTGTTTAATGAGGCCAATAAACATACTGCTGATTATAGTTGCAATCAGTTTCCTTATTTTTGTCTCAGGCTGTACAAGGTCGGGAGGCTGCACTACAGATGCACAATGCCAATCCTACCAGACATGTGATATCACAAAAAGGCAGTGTGTTACCCGGGATGGTTTCTGTGCAAGCGATACAGAATGTAAAGAGCCAAACAAGATCTGTGACCTAGCAGTTCATAAATGTAGATTTAAGCCCGGAATATGTGAGAGTGATAATGATTGTCAGGACTGGCAGCAATGTGATACTGTTTCTCAGCAATGCAAGCCGAAAATTGGATTTTGTGTTAATGACTCATTCTGTACCAAAGATTATGAAGAATGCAACACTATAACCCATAAATGCGCAGCCATTGTAGGAAGATGCAACACTAATTTCGATTGTGAATCATGGAAACTGTGCAATTTCACGATTAACAAATGCTATCCGATATCTGGAAGGTGCGCGAGTGATGTGGACTGTCAGCCTTGGCAAACTTGTAAAGCAGATACTAATACTTGTCAGCCAAAAACTGGTTTCTGTGATAATGATCAAAACTGCCAAAAGTGGGAGCAGTGCGATTCAAGCTTAAAACGCTGTATTGCAAAACAAGGCTCATGCAGTACCGATAGTGATTGTAAGGAATGGGAGAGCTGCAATTTGAGTACACACTTCTGCCAGATAAAGTCTGATAGGTGCAGCTCCAATACACAATGCACTTCTTACCAGTATTGTGATGAGAATCACTTTTGTAAATCGAGAACTGGGTTCTGCAGTGCAGATAAGGAATGTGCAGATTACCAATATTGCGATTCAATACAAAAAACATGCAAGACTAAGTCAGGTTTCTGTGCAACTAATGCTGAATGTCTGTCAACAGAAAGGTGTGATTTGGCTACTGGCAGTCCAACTAAGAACAAGTGTGTTAAAGCCTGACTATTCAGAACTTCTTGGGTAAGAGCCTAGAATTTTAATGAATATGCTGTTTTTAGCCAGTTCTTCTAACGCTTTCGCATGTTTCTTCTCATTTCTATTGCCTAGGAAGTCAACATAAAATACATATTCCCAGCTCTTCTGCTTACTCGGTCTGGATTCTATCTTGGTTAAGTTTATGCCTGCATCTTTGAATACACTCAATGCATTATACAGGGTTCCAGGCTTGTCCTTTAATGAAAATACTATTGAAGTTTTGTCATTTCCTGTTGGTTTTGAATCATTGTGGCTCAAGACAATGAACCTGGTAGTGTTATTTGCATTATCCTGAATGTTTGACTTAAGAATTTGCAGGTTATAGATCCTGGATGCCGATTCACTTGCTATTGCTGCAGATGAGTTATCCAGAATTTCACATGCTTTAGCATTACTGCTTACCTCTTTTTTCTCTGCTTTTGGCAAGGTTTCAGCTAAGAATGCCTTACACTGTGCCAATGCCTGCTGATGTGCATAAACAGCCTTAATATCCTGAAGCTTAACTCCTTGTTTAACCAATAGATTATGCACTACTTTTAGCTTGGTTTCACCGGCTATCATCAGATTACTTGTTAGAAGTAGGTCTAACGTGGAGTTGACACTTCCTTCAGTAGAGTTTTCAATAGGAACAACTCCATACTCTAATTCTTCTTTTTCAACTGCCCTGAAAACATCATCTATGGCTGAGTAAGGGACAAGCTCTAGCGAATTCCCGAATATTTTTTGGGCTGCAGTGTCAGAGAAAGTTCCCCTCGGACCTAAGAAGCCTATCCTTATCCTAGCCTCATTGCTCAGGCACGCTGAAATTATTTCCCTGAATATATTCTCAACATTCTTATTGCTCAGGTATTTTTTCCTTTTCTTAGCTCTTTGAAGAACCTCGGAATGTCTATTGAATGTAACTATGTCTAAGCCCAGGCTATCCTTCACTTTGCCTATCTCTTTCGCTAGCCTAACTCTCTCATCCAACAAATGCACAATGCCTGCATCTACTGAATCAATTTTTTTCCTAAGCTCTTCTATTTTCTTTGAGGACATTTGGGATAACACCTGCACGTAACATTAAATCTAGGATTACACAAGCAGCTACTGATTCAACTACTGGTACTGCTCTTGGAACTATGCACGGGTCGTGCTTGCCAATAACTTTTAGGCTAGTCGGTTTCATTTTTTCTACATCTACACTTTTTTGCTCCAGTGCTATGCTGGAAGCTGGCTTAACCCTTACCCTGAACTTAATCGGGGCACCAGTGGTTATTCCACCCAAAGCCCCGCCAGAGTTGTTAGTTCCAGTCATTATTTTTCCATTTTTGATTATGAATGCATCATTATTCTCACTTCCTTTTGACTGAACATCTCCAAACAAAACTTCTTTAACTGCAGGAATGGCAAACATTGCCCTTGCAATCTCACCTTCTACAGTGTCCATTCTGGGCTCACCGATTCCAGGCGGAACATTCTCTGCGATACATTCCACCACCCCTCCTATGCTGTCCATTTTGCTCCTTGCTTCCATAATCTGCTCAATCATTTTTTCTGCTGCTTTGGCATCTGCACACCTTACTTTGTTGTCTGATTGTTTCCTTATTTCATCGATTGTCTTAGGGAAATCAACTGAATCAACAGTACCAATTTTAGTGGTATGTGCAACAATGTCTATGCCATATTTTTTCAATATCATTTTTGCAACTGCACCTGCCATAACATAGCAGGCAGTAAGTCTGCCTGAGAACATTCCTCCTCCACGGTAGTCATTGAATCCACCAAACCTAATATGTGCAGTGTAATCACTATGTCCGGGTCTAGGGATATTTTTTCTTAGCTCATAGACTCCTGATTCCTGCGTTTTATTCCAAATGATTAAAGCAATGGGTGCACCAGTTGTGTAATTGTTGAATACACCGGATAAGATCTCGAATTTATCCTCTTCCTTTCTCTGCGTGACTATTTCACTTTGCCCAGGCCTTCTCTTATCAAGCTCTTTTTGAATAGATACCTCATCAAACTTCAAGCCTGCTGGACAACCATCTATTACTACCCCTACACACCTGCCATGAGATTCGCCAAATAGGGTTAGCCTGTACTTTGTACCTAAAGTGTTCATACATACACTTTAACATCAGATTTATAATAATGTATCTTTCAATCATGAAAATAACGAGAGGTGGGAGTTTATGGACGAGTTTGGCCCAGAAAGAGTAATTCTAACTTATGACCCTAAAACAAAAGTTGAAGGAATACTTGTTATTGACAATACAGCTCGCGGACCAGGAAAGGGAGGAATAAGGTTCGTTCCTGATATCACTATTGATGAAGTAAAAGGCTTAGCAAGGGCAATGACATGGAAGAATGCATTGGCAGATTTACCGTTTGGCGGTGCAAAATCTGGGATAAAAGGCCCCCCGGGCACTACTGCAACTACAGCGATGAGGTCATTTGCCAAAAAAATAAAAGAAGTAGTCCCTTCGCTCTATATTGCAGGTCCTGATATGAATATCGGGGAAAGAGAAATGGCAGCCTTTGTCGATGAGATAGGTACATTGGCAGCAGCAACAGGCAAGCCCAGTGAATTGAATGGTTTGCCACATGAACTAGGTTCCACCGGCTGGGGAGTAGCTCATTCCACGTTGGTTGCACTTAAAAACAGGGGCATAGATGTAAGTAAGGCCAAAATTGCAATAGAAGGATTTGGAAATGTCGGGACTTTTACTGCCAAATTCCTAAGTGAAGAAGGCGCCACGATAGTTGCCATATCTGATTCCACTGCAACTCTATACAATGAAAACGGTTTGGAAGTTAAGGATTTAATCAGGTATAAAGAACAAAAAAAGAAACTTATTGATTATTCTGGAAATGTAAAAAAGCAGAAAGTGGAAGATTTGTTCTCAACAGAGGCTGATGTTTTAGTGCCTGGTGCAAGACCATTTGTAATCAATGAAAAGAACTACATGCAAGTTAAGGCCAAGATAATCATAGAAGCTGCGAATATCCCAATTAAACAGAAGGTGGAGGATTTGTTAGCCAATCAGGGCGTATTGATAATCCCGGATATAGTGGCGAATGCCGGCGGAGTAATCAGCTCATATGTGGAGTGGGAAAGCGGGAGTGCAGAAAGAATGTTCAGTCTAGTCAAGGAAAAAATAATCAGGAATACAGAGCTTATAATAAAAAGGAGTGAGGGCAATAACAACACAAGAAAGGCTGCATTAGACATTGCACAAGAAAGAGTAAGAAGCGCAATGGAATAC
>JACQQB010000055.1 GCA_016207225.1 Microcaldota archaeon
CAATAGCCCTCAGGGAAAGTATGATATGGTAATTCAAACTGATCAGCCACTTCCAAAAACTACCTCGGGAAATGCCAAGACATATCACATATATCGTTCAGCCGGCCCGGGAAAGACCCTTATTTTAGATTATAGTGGTGAATGTGTTTTACTTGTTGCAATTTATCCACAGGTATATTACTCTAATGATACCGGATATGCTAAGTTTGCAGCTACTTGCTTGAACGGAACGGATTATTCTAAAATAACTATACCACCAGAGTTTCAGCGTGGGTGATTTAAAGTTTTGTTTTCTTTTTTGGTGTTTCAGCCTTTTTCTTTCCTAGAATAAATTCCATTTCCTCATCCTCAAAATTAAAGAAGGACTTAAGTTTATTTTCTTGGTCAGTAGCCAGAAGCCTTATCAGTGGTAAATAAAGAAGAGCGTCTCTTCTGGAAACATGGCATCTTGAGCCTATTTTTAGGCCTACTGACTTTTCCATGGCCCTTCTGGCCCTTGTCTGGCTAAGGGCTTTTATGTAGGAAGGAAACTGGTATTTGGTGAATTTGTGGTATGGTTCTTCTTTGGCCAAGGCTATGCCCGCAGTCATCAGATCGTTGGAATACCTTAGGAAGCCCCAGTATTGCCTGTTGGTTATCCTGCCATCAAAAACATCCGCCCTGGAGAGGTTATCATAGGCTTTTGCTATGTCCGATATTTTTTCATATTCATTTGGGATGTTCTGGTCTATCCATTGCAGAAACATGTTATGATCCAGGTCTAGACCGTACAATGAGCTCCTTGCATCATCGAATGTCTTGGCCTTGAATACTTTTCTGACACTGTCGAAGACATTTTTAATCCTGTCCCTGTAGGAGAGAGACGCGAGAGTAGTTACTTCAGTCTTGCCTTCACAAACAGCCTGGAGGTCGTTTATTGCGGACCTTAGGTCGCCCTCGCTATTTTTGGCAATTTCCTGGATTATGGATTCATTTACGTTTAGATGTTCATTCTTGATTAGCCTAGTCAGGATGCTTGACATTGTCCTTGAGTTGAGCTTTTTCATTTCAATCTGCTTGCACATTGCTCTTATGTAGGCGAGGTTTTGCTGCCAGATGTCGTTTGCTATTAGTATGATAGGTTGTCTGGCATTCTTTATGAGGTCCAGGACTGCTGGTGCACCGCCCCTGTCCCGTGATTGCAAACCGTCTATTTCATCCAGTAGGATAAGTTTTCTTTTTCCAAAAAGGCCCATCGTAACTGATGCGGCCCCTGCAATCCGTTCTATCATGTCTTTTGTCCTTAGGTTGCTGGCGTTCATCTCTATTATGTCCCATTCCATGCTTTGGGCAATCGCATAGGCCAAGGCACTTTTACCGATACCAGGAGAGCCGTGAAGAAGTAGTGGTTTTCCTTCAATGTTTCTGTTCCAATCCAATGCCCATTTCTTTACTTCTTCCAGTATCTCTTCATTCCCTGCGACTTCTTCTATTTTATTGGGCTTGTATTTTAGGGTCCAGAGCATAGGTTATAATTATTGAATTAAATTATTATACGTATGGAACTGGTGATCGTGCCTGTTGCGCATGTTTCTAAAAAAAGCGTAGAAAAGGTAAGGGAGACAGTGTTGAATGAGAAGCCTGATGCAATAGCTGTAGAGTTGTGTGAGGCCAGGCTGCATGCAATGTTAGCCAAAAAAACAAGTTTTAGGGGAAACGACGCAGTAAGAAACCCGCTTTATTTTATTTTCTACCTTATACAGAGGATGTTGGGTGAGATATTCAGGGTTAAGCCTGGTTCTGAGATGTTCGAGGCTGTCAAGCTGGCTTCTGAGTTGCAGATTCCTTTGTATCTGGTGGATAGAGACATAAACCGAACAATGCAGAGGTTGAATACAATTTCAATAAAAGAGAAGCTTATGCTCGTATTCCAAAGCCCGTTTAGCATTCCGTTCTTTATTTTCAAAATGCCCAGGAATTTGGAGGAATTGATGGCCAGGCAGAATATTGAAAGGATAATGGAAGAGTTCAAAGCCAGGTTTCCTAGTTTTTACAGGGTATTGGTGGAGGAAAGGGATGCGCACATGGCAGCCAGGGTCAGTGAGATTAGTGCAGAGAAAGTGGTTTTAGTGGTCGGTGCAGGGCATGTTAAGGGGATTGCGTCTTTGATGGGAGATGTCCTTGTTAGAGTGGCATAGTTACGACGTGGAGTGCTTAGCTTTAAATACTAGAAATGAGTAAAATACATATGTTAAAACAACCTAATTATACCAGATACGCTGATGGACGAAGAGATTCTCATCAAATGCAACGTGCCAGGAGTATTTCAACTTTTAGAAGGTACCATCAGAGAGGCGCCACTAATCTAGAAATAATTAAAAATGCAGGTTTGGGTATCGGTGGAGTTGTAGTAATAGCTAAAGCTACTAGTGCATACAATATCATTCCGGCAGTGGAAGAAAAAACTGTTCAGAAGAAGGGTAAAGTAAAGAAAGAGATTCAGGTAGGTACAGGCCAGAATGGCGAGAAGTTGATGGATACTGTTGAGAAAGATGGAGTACAGGAAATTACCGTTCAAATACATCATTCACCATTTGAGCGTGGTGATTATGCCGTAGGGCAAGCAGGTTCAGCATTATTGGGCATAGGTTTGCTATTGTGGTTTGGTTCAAATTTTGTTGGCAGGATAATTGGTTATGTTGGAGAGATAAGAAGCGGGCAGTCTCAGTTAGACCCTGGCCGAATTGGTTTGGATGCGGTAAAATATTTGATGGGTGGAATAATCGTTAAGAATGTGATGAGTAGCATGAATACTTTTCCAAGTGAAAGGGAAAAATTGAGCAGCGGCTCATTCACTGTTGATTTGATAGGAAATTCTTTAGGAGCTGTAGTTAATTCTGTTGGGGGGTTATGGAACTTTGTAGCCAATTTCTCATGGTTAGTAGGAATAGGGATAGTGGGCTTGGCAGCCATTGGGATAATTAGGAACATAAACCAACAGACCAATCAAAATCCTGGGGCACGGCAGAGAGCTCAAGATCCAGATGGTCCGGATTTCTAAGCCTGGTACTTGAATGCCCTTACAGGGCAGTTGACCACGCATTTTTGACATAGGATGCAGTTGTCAAGTTCTAGTTTTAAAGTGAAGTCTTTATTCAAGAGTAGGGCTTGGGTTGGGCAAAGGGAAACACATAGACCGCAGTCAACACAGGCATTACGGGAGAAGAGTAGAACGGAGTCTATCATTTTTATTATTACTCCTCTTCGTTTTAGGATTCTGATGAATTCCTCTATTTTTTCATCGCTTGCTATTACGTCTCCAAGTATTTCGGCTTTCGTTGAGTTTATCTCGGTTTTTATGATGTTGAAAGTAGCCCCTGTCTTTAGTATGGTTTCAGATAGCAGGGGGTCTTTTGAAAGGTTCATTGGGAATTGGAGTATTACTCTTTTTGACATTGGATTTATCTCCTTTCGAATTTTGCTTGTAATGATATGCCCAGACCTTTGTGCCTTCCTAGAAGTTTGGACAGGTTCTCAAGAGAAACGATGCCCACCACTTTGTTTTGTTCATCAAGAACCGGCATTGTGGAGATTTGATGGTGGGTCATCCTTCTTGCAATAGTTTCCACTGCTTCAGTAGTAGTTGCAGTTAGTATGTTTGTTCTCATGACTTCGCTTATTTTGGATTTGTCATTCAGTAGGCCTTTGGTCAGGTCTAATGAAGATATCATTCCGATGAGGTTATCCTCGTTGTCTACAACGATGGCATTGTTTAGGCTTTTGGAAATCATTTCTTTTGCAATTACCTTCAGACTGTCAGTAGCTTCGCAGAGTAGTGGTTTTTCCATGTGCTTGCCTACTCGGATGATTTCATGTTTCATTGTCCTTACTGATTTTTCTGTGGATAGACGTTCTATCGGTTCACCCAGTAGAAACTCACCCTTTTCAATTAAAGACTTGAGTTCCCCCATTATTTCCCTTGCAAGTGGGATGCTTGAGATTGGGGAGCATTTGGAGGTTGTGCCGTCTATTGCAACCTTGCCTTTTTTTAATTCAGCATAGCTGATTTCCTTGACTATCGGCCTGCTTCTGGAAGAAACACTGAAATCATAGATAGGGATTGTGATCTTTTCATCCCTTATTGCCGTTTTTTTGGCAATTTGTTCGTTCAGGATTGGAATTGGTATGCCTATTCCTAGGAAAATTGATGAGCCGTAATTTGTGAGTGTGGCTGCCCGGAGGTATTTGCTGTTCATTTTCTTTAAATCGCCCTTGACCATTAAGCTGCCCATCCCGTCCTTTGGGTCGTGGAATGTGCCTTCGCCAATTATATACCCCTGTGCCCCTGCCAGGAAAATTCTGGTGCCTATGCCGATTGTATCGAAATCTGGGTCATTTGCCAGTGGGCTTAATTCACCGTTTCCAGAGTAGATTATGTTTTCATAGTTGGGCAGCAGGGCACCCAGATGAGTGTAGAGAGTGGCATCGCTTGAATTGGTGCAGGCATACCTTTGATGCCCGGAGCGTGGGCAGACCATTATTGCCTGGTTTAGGTCTTGGAGAGTGATGTCTGTTTTGATGTGTGTTTTGGGATGCGAGTCAGTTCCGTAAGCATGAGCCTCAAGAGTGACGGCTTTTTTATCTACCAAGTCTTGGAGGACATGCCCTCCTCCGTACTCCATGCCCAATGAGCGGGAAACCTGGGTTACACCTATGTAAGTATCCACAGCGTCTAGGCCTGCATAACAAGGAACGTCATTGAGTGATACCTCCCCACCCCCGAATTTTATGGGAGGGTCAGAATGGCCGAAATTTAGGAATGCACCTGAGCTGCATGCAAGGTTAAAGATTCCGGTTGTGACTACATCAACTTCCTTGGCCGCCTTTTCAACACCATCGTTAGCTACTAGCTCTTTCATTTTTTCTGCTGTTAGAACTACGGCTTCCCCTTTCTTTATCTTTTCATTTATTTCAGGAATAGTTTTCATCAAAATTAGTTTTAGGTTAAAGGTATTTATAATCCTTAGGCAGGCGGAAGCAGCGTTATCTGGGAGCTTGCGGCAGCCTCTGGAGATGTGTAGCATTAGGGCCTGTTCCTATGTTGCGGGAAATGCCACTGGGTTGCGGCTCTGCTAAAGAACGCATTGTGGCTATTTTATCACCTGAATCTGTCGGTAGAGCTCCTTCTTCATGATTAACTTTTACTCTTTCAAGCAGGAGTTGGATTCTGTCATGTAAAACGTCTTTTTTAACTGGCTTTCCTAGTATTTGATCTTCAGTTAAGTCTATTTCAGCAACATCACGTCTAAACTCAGATTCATTGATATCACCAGATAGAATAAGTATTGTAGTTTTTGATTTAAGCTCCCCTGCGATAGTTACACCAGTTACACCGGGCATAGTATTATCAGTAATAACCATTGAGAACTCTGGAGCACGTCGAACTAGTTCTGCAACCAATTGCTCATGAGTAAGGGTAGTTACAGTTCCATCAATTTCTGTAAGTGTTATTATATCCTTAGTAACATGAACAGTTGCTATCTCAGGGTTTCTAGCAGCCAATGGACCAGTTTTGCTTAGAACCAATGTCTTAGTTACCTCTAGAATTACTTCATCATCATCTATAAGAAGAAATTTGAGGCTATCTGGATTCGGAGGAGTTGTTACAGAACTGGTAGAAAGAAGTGCTTTTACTTTTCTTACCAATGTCATTGGTTCAAAAGGTTTGGAGAGTACATTCAGAGTAAGGTCAAGACCTATCCCTAGCACTGTTCCCTTAAATTCGGTTTCATTCGCATTTCCACTGGAGATAAGTACAGGTATGTTTTGTTCTTTTAGAAGTTGGGCAACTTCAGTGCCGTAAATGCCTGTTTTGAAGTCGTTATCCGTTATAACTAGGTCATATTGTTGCTCAATGATGTGGTGTATTAGCTGGAGGAGTAGTTCCGGATTTCCCAAATTTTCGTGTGTAGCCCTCAGGCCAGTTATTTCAAGACCTGGCAATAAGCTTTGAAGTGCTCTTTCAGTTAATGTGATTAAATTCTGTTGATCATCTATAAGTAGAATTTTAGCCATTCAAACCCTAATGGTTTATTGTAGATTTTAAGGTATTTAAAGC
>JACQQB010000058.1 GCA_016207225.1 Microcaldota archaeon
CTCATTATGTTAACAGCGATCCCCACCCGTCGCACAATTACCTAGAAACCTTAAACTCACGTGGTTTGGATGAGGGCAACACTTACAATTACACATTTACAGATGCAGGTGAAATTCACTATCACTGCAGTGCTCATCTGAATATGATTGCCAAGATAGTCGTGGTTGATGATTCCCTCATTACTCTAGAAACAAACCCTGTGGAAGTCGAACAAGAAAATCTGCCAATGGCTCCAGAAAAAATAAATGAAACTCAAAAGGAAGAACCAAAGAATTACGTTATAGACTTCAGTTCAATAAGGGGAGCGCATTTTGTCTCGAGCAATCCCTCACACGGAGAAACTGTATCAACCATTCCTTCAAACGTTACCCTCAACTTTAACTTTGACCTTCATTCAAAATCCAGTGTAACTGCAACCCATAACGGTAAAACTGTAAGCGGTGAAACCAAGGTGATAAACAAACTCATTCTCCAAACCCCCTTCACTTATGACGGAGACGGTGTTTATAAAGTTGTTTACAGTGGTTGCTGGCCTGACGGCTCCTGCCACAACGGACAATTCGGTTTCATTATCGACACTTCAAACAAGTAGTTACTTTTTACCTATTTCCTGGTGTGACTTAAAGAAGAAATAGCCTAGAATCATGAATGTAGCTACTGGAGACACCCAGCTTGGTATATGGTAGTTGAAGCTATCCAAAAGCATTATTGAGCCCAAGAAAAATATCGAGTACATCGCACCATTCTTCAAATACCTGTATTTCTTGACATTCTCTATGTTTCTTATGGTCATTTCCCTTACTACATAAGCACCGATTCCATTCCCTAGGAGAATCAACGGTACCGACAAAGTAAATGCAAATGCACCCACCACCCCATCTATTGAGAAAGTCGCATCAATAACCTCCAAATAAAGTATCTTACTCACATCTCCCATATTGCTTCCTGCCAAGAGCTCTCTTTCCTTCTGCTCAGCATATCCCTTAAAACCATGGGTTATGAAGAAGGCAGTGGAGCCTACCACGGCACTAAACGCCATCAAAGGATGCAGTTGCAAAGCAAACCAGGTTATTGCTGATAAAAATATTGAAACTGTGGCATAGAACCACACACCTTGCGCATGGAAAAAGGGCTCTATCCCCAGGCCATAATTCTTGGGCTCAAGGAAAAGCCAATGCAGGAATAGGAAAATTAAGAAAACTCCTCCGCCAACCAAAAGCAAAGGGGCTGACTCCTCAACTGCCTTTGTGACCTCAGGATCACTATTTATGAGCGCGTTAAGAGCTTCAAAAACCGTAAGTTGGGGGGTAGTAAGCCAAACTATTAGAAAAGGAAGCACGCCTCGGACAACGAAGACTGCTGCAAGCAAGCCCCAGAGAAGGAACCATCTCCTTGCTCTTTCTGACATTTTAGACAGGACCTCTGCATTTATGACTGCATTGTCTATGCTACTTATTGTTTCAAACAAAACTAGACCTAATATTGTTAAAATAGCCGAGAGTACCATAAAATTATCTAGTCTACCTTATCAGGTCTATTTTTATAAGCCTTTGCCGTTTTTTTCAAGCTACTCTGGAACTTCAATTCCCAGTTCATCACCAGCATCTGGCTCACTAGGGCTTATGTCCAAGACGGACAAATCAGAATCACTAAGTGTTCCAGAACCACTTCCGCTTCCTGTCACCGGTTTGCCAGAAGCATTAGGCTGTGTCTTGTAATCTATACTCTGGGTACAACCGAACAAAGCAAAGCCTAACAAGACTGCAATTGCGAATACGTAGAATGCTCTCATCTCAATCACCCTTCTGTTTCATTAACCGTCCTTTGCGGTCTTCCTGAATTTATTAACTGCCTCAAATCCTTGAGTTCCTTCTCAATATTCTTGAGTGAATCCCAGCATTCTTTGTTTTTTGCCGCATATGCCACTGGGTCTGAGACATCTGCAGAATAGGCGCAGCTTGTCCTCAAGCTACTTACCTCAGTTTCAATACTTGCAATTTCACTTAACACCTGATCCTTATTGGCACTGCTGCTTCCTTCAACTTTACTCTTTACATAATCCAATGCAGCATCTATTTGCTCAATCCAGAAGTTTATTGCATTCCTGCTAAACTGTAGCCTCAAATTATACAAAGCTTGCGAATCTCCTGAATCAACCGCCTTGTCTATCTCCTTTTCCAAACTTTTGGCAATGTTTATCGTATTTTCTGATCCAGCATTGCTAACCCCTCTCTCCTTCGCCCTGTCAGACTGCCTCTCAAACTTATCCGTATGATTCCTGTAATAATCTCCAGTCTCCTGCTTGGCTCTCCTGAGAGCCGTCCTTTCGCATTGTCCTAATCTAGATGCCGAATCCCCACTGTTCTCCTTAACACATTGGAGGACAGCACCTCTTTCCCTTCCCTTATCCTTCAGAGACTCCCTGATTGCCTTTGCAGTATCCTTCATATCGTCCAAAACTTTTTTCAATGCTGCCTTAAAGGCTTCTGCATCCTTTGCATCTGTAGCAGTCCTTAATGCTACAATATCGTTTTGCAGCTTTACTCTATAGTCACTCAAATCTCCAACACTTAAATTATTCGCATTTGCACAGGTTATATAACTGTCCAAAGTAAGCATGGCATGATTAACCTTGCAAACGGTATGCTCATACCTACCATTCAGCGATATTCCCCTTATCGTTTCATTACCAGTCTCATTATCCCCATCTGCAAATGCCACACCAAGTAATATGGCGAACATTGCAATTCCAAACATCAAGTTTTTCAATTCCATACTTATCACCATTCTTAGTCTCCTACTTGCTTATTAAAAAATATACTTACATTAAAGCGTTATTTAAAGCTTTAGGAATCCTACCTTAGTTAAAAAAAGCTTTAGCCAGCCTACTTTGCCTTTAAGAAGGCTTAAATAATCCAGTATTAAAAATTGAAACATGCTACGCATTTTAACCTTATTCATGGTACTAGCTACGATCACGCAAAGTGCAACTATCCAGGGCACTGTTTACAATGCAGATACTCTTGAGCCTGCAGACCAAGCAATCGTCTCAATAAACACCACTCCAATTCAAAGGGTTATAGCTGCAGATGGCGAATACAGCTTTCAAGTTACAAAGGGCTCTTACATCATAGTCGCAAGATACTTTACTAATGGCAAACTAACCTCATTTACAGAAGAAAACATAAGCATAGTGGATGATGGCAATTACTCCATAGACCTTCTTCTCTTCAGCTATGGCGATATTTTTGCAGATGAATTGCCCACTTTCGACTTTACTGTTAATGAACTTATTCTATCTGAACAAAAACCCAGCGAGGATAGTAATCTAATAAATACAGCAGTCATCGCAGGCTTTGCAATAGTTCTAATCGGGCTTCTGATTTTTTATCTTAAGCAAAAGAGCAATAGTCCTGAAATAAAAACTGAGAAGAAAGAGATACCTATACCTCCTGCTTCGGGCAAAGAAATGGCTCTGGATCCAGAGCTTAGAAAAATAATCCAAATCCTGCGCGATAATGATGGGAGAATGACTCAACTAGAACTTAGGAAACATTTTCCACTTTCCGAAGCAAAGATAAGTCTTATGATAAGCGAACTAGAAGCATCGGGCATAATCAAAAAATTCAAGAAAGGAAGGGGCAACATTCTCAAGTTAATCTAAAACCTTACCACTTTATTGAATAAAAAGCCATCTGGACCACTTCAGATAAAGCAGGGTGTACATGAACACTCTCTAAAACTGACTCCACACTATTTGCATATTTCATCGCAACTATCACTTCATGGATCAATGTTGATGCATCCGAACCTATTATGTGGCAGCCCAGAATCCTCTTTGTTTTAGGGTCTGCCAAGACCTTCACATAACCAACATTGTCCTCAATCGCAGTTCCCATTGCAGTATCATTATACTTGTAATATCCTTTAGCATAGGGTATTTTTTTCTCAATTAAATCATCCTCAGTCATACCGACCGCAGCAACCTGAGGGGAAGAAAAAATTGCATTCGGCATCGCAGTATAATCCACGGCAATTCTCTTCCCAGCCATGTTCTTGGCCACGTATTCTGCTTCAAGGTTAGCCGCATGCTTAAGCAAGAATTTGCCTGCTATATCCCCCAAGGCCCATATACCCAATGAAGTTGTTTCCATATACTCATTCACTTTAATGAAACCGCGTTCATTTACTTCAACACCTGTTTTCTCAACATCCAACAGATCAGAATTGGGAACTCTACCAGTAGCAACTAACAGTTGGTCTGAAACAAATGTTTTCCTGCTTCCATCATTTCCAGCTGCTACAACACTAAACCTGCCCTTTTCATATGAAACGGATTCTGTGTTATGCTCAAGAACTACATTATATCTCTTCTTGAAAATCTCTGTGAAAGTCTTTGCCAATTCCTTATCTTCATTCGGAATCAACAACGAGCCTCTTTGAATTATGTTTATCCTGGTTCCAAGACTACCAAAGAAATGCGCCAGTTCCGCAGAAATATATCCCCCACCTATGATTGTCAATTCCTCAGGCTGTTTACTGAGTCTCAATGCCTGGTCACTCGTTACGTAAGGCACTTTCTCTATGCCTTTTATCGGAGGCACTGCAGGCCTTGAACCTGCGGCTATAACTATTTTTTTCCCACTAATCTCTTTATCCCCTATCTGCATAACCTTATTTTCAATGAATCTTCCTCTTTCCTTGAAAATCTCAACATTTGGGTTTTTTTTATATCTTTCTTCTCCTTCTGCTGCCCAACTATCTATGGTGCTAGTAACTCTCTTGACAATTCTTTGGAAATCTATTCTTTCTATCCTTGACTTTATCCCAAATGTCTCCGAAGTTCTTACAGTCTCTACAACATCCGCAGAGTGAATAAGCATTTTTGAAGGTATGCAACCACGATTCAGACAGGTGCCTCCAAATGGACCTTCTTCAACTATTGCCACTTTCCAATTGCGATTAAGAGCTTCATCAGCAACTATCGCACCGGAACCCATCCCTACTA
>JACQQB010000059.1 GCA_016207225.1 Microcaldota archaeon
GAATGCACGGAAGAAAAGTTTCAAACTATGCTTTAACTAATTGTGACCTGCTTTTTGCAATAGGAACAAGGTTTAGTGACAGGACAACGTTTGACCTAAAGCATTTTGCACCTTTAGCCAAGGTCATTCATGCAGACATAGACCCTGCTGAAATCGGCAAGAACGTTCGTGTTGACTTACCTATCGTTGGGGACGCTAAAAAAGTTCTACACGGAATGCTCGCAATATTACATGAGATGAAGCATAGTGGGAAAGAAACCCCCTGGACACAGCATATCAATGAAATGGAAAAAATATGCCGCTGTGACATAGAAGTAGATTCTGTGCCAATAAGCGCAGCAAGAGTAATGCACGAACTAAACAAGAACCTGCCCAAAAACACGATAGTCACGACTGACGTGGGTCAGCACCAGATGTGGGCCGAACATTTCTTCAAGGTAACCAATGCAAGGCATTTTATTTCAAGCGGTGGCTTAGGCACGATGGGCTTCGGGTTTCCTGCAGCAATAGGGGCCAAGGCAGCCTGTCCTGACAAGCCAGTCGCATGCATAACAAGCGAAGGAAGCTTCACGATGATGATGCATGAGCTAGCTACGGCAATAAACCAGAACCTACCCGTAGCTATAATCATGCTTAATAACAACTGGCTAGGCATGGTTAAGCAATGGCAGAAGCATTTCTACCAAAACCATTACATAGGTGTTGACATGGGCAAGATGCCGGACTTTGTGAAGTTAACCGAAGCTTTCGGAGGGGAAGGGATTACTGTCACAAGGCCCAGTGAATTAGGCGAAGCAATAAAAAGGGCAATCAAATCAGATACTACATTCATGGTGGACATAAGGACAGACCCGGAGGAAGATATGCTACCCATGGTTCCTCCTGGCGGAAGAATAGACAGAATGATATCTTCAAGTAGGTGTGACCCTATAGACAAGGCAATGGAGCTTTTCACCAGGGTTAAAAGTTGATGTTTATGGAAAATGGAAAAAAACAGGACAAGCACATAATCTCAATCCTAGTTGAGGATAAAGTTGGCGCACTGCAAAGAATAGCCAGCGTCTTCTCCAAGCGTGGCTTTAACATGGATTCAATAACTGTTGGAAGGACTGAAACAGAAGGCTTATCCAGGATGACAATCGTCACTAACGGCACTGAAGGCAAAATAGAACAGATGATAAAGCAACTGCATAAAGTCATTGATATAATAAAGGTCAGTGAACTAAGCCAGGAGGATTGCGTAGTCAGGGAGATAGCGCTGTTTAAAGTTCATGTTAAGGACATCAACGTAAGAAGCGAACTCATGAATTACATAAACATATTCAGGGGAAGGGTAGTCGATGTCAGTTCAACTTCAATGATGGTGGAAATTACCGGCACTCCGGACAAGGTGGATGCATTCGCGGATCTGATAAAGCCTTTCGGAGTTAAGGAGTTTGTCCGCACAGGGATAACTGCCCTAAGCAGGTCAGGAAAGGAGAAGGCAGCCGCACCTGAAACTCATGCTGGCGGGAGCAGAATCGGTGAGAATGTAAAAGTAGACTGGGGATGAATGGTCAAAATTAATGCTAGAAGTTAAAATATGTTCTTAAACATATTATTCTAAAAATATCGGGGGTGCAAGGATGAAAATCTACCATGATGAGGATGCAGATCTATCCATACTTAAAAACAAGACAATAGCAGTTCTAGGCTACGGTATTCAGGGAAGTGCACAGGCACTGTGCCTAAAGGACTCAGGCTTGAATGTTGTTGTAGGGGCAAGACAAGGTGGCGCATCCTGGAAAAGGGCAAAGGCAGACGGTCACAAGGTAATGGAACTGTGGGATGCGGCAAAGGCAGCCGACATAATATGTCTACTTACCCCGGACATGACTCAAAAGGATATTTACTACAAGTTTGTCCACCAGCACTTAAAGGATGGGGCTACTCTTTATTTCTCTCATGGCTTAAACATAACTTTCAACCAGATCAAGCCTCCAAAAAATGTCGATGTAATAATGGTAGCACCCAAGGCTCCAGGATTAAAGCTAAGGGAAACATACCAGCAGGGCTTTGGTGTTCCTGCTCTGTTGGCAATCCATCAGGACTTTACAGGAAAAGCAAGGAAGACAGGATTAGCACTAGCTAAGGCCATGAATTTCACAAAAGCAGGTGTGTTTGAATGTACGTTTGACCAGGAAACAGTCTCGTATTTATTCGGTGAGCAGGTAGTTCTTTGTGGCGGCTCTGCAGAGTTGATAAAGGCAGCTTTTGAAACTTTAGTCGAGGATGGTTTTCCACCAGAACTAGCATATTTCGAATGCTTGCACGAGCTAAAGCTAATACTTGACCTAATCTATGCTGGCGGAATAGAGTACATGTGGTCACGTGTAAGTGAAACTGCCCGTTATGGAGGAAGGACAAGAGGAAAAAGAGTAATAAACAAAGAAGTCAAGGCAAGAATGAAGGAAGTCCTGGAAGAAATCAAGAATGGCACATTTGCCCATGAATGGATAAGTGAGTATAATGCAGGCTTACCCAAGTTTGAGATAATGAAAAGAATGGAATCACAGCACCAGGTAGAAAAAGTAGGTGCCGAAATAAGAAAGCTGTTCGATAATCCTGAACAGAAGAAAAAGAAGGAAAAAACAGAAGAATAAGTTGATCCAATGGCAGAGAAAAAATATTTTGTAAGTGAGTATAATAAAAAAGTAAACAGTGGCTTAGGCCTGCCTAAAAGAGTTACTGTTTTCGATACTACATTAAGGGACGGGGAGCAGCTGCCAGGTGTATCCTATAAGATGGATGAGAAAGTTGAAATCGCAAGGGCACTGGACAGATTAGGAGTCGACATAATCGAGGCTGGCTTTCCAATGAACTCCAAGCCTGAATTTGACGCTGTAAAAAGAATTGCAAATGAAAAGCTGGATACCACTGTTGCAGCATTGGCAAGAGTCCTGAAGCCAGATATGGATGCTGCACTAGATGCAGATGTGGATCTGGTCCATGTTTTTGTCTCAACCTCTGACATTCACCTAAAATATCAAATGCAAAAGACGCAGGAAGAGGTATATGACCTTGCAGTAAGTGCAGTTGAATACGTAAAGTCACATGGCAGGAAATGCTTGTTCTCACCAATGGACGCTAGCAGGACGGATTTAGACTACCTCACAAAAATCTGCAAAGGAGTGGAAGCGGCTAAAGTGGACACTATAAACATTCCTGACACTGTTGGCGTATGGCACCCCAGTGCCACAAGATATGTATTCTCCAGTCTAAAGAAAAAGCTCAAGGTTCCACTGGATGTTCATTGCCATAATGATTTTGGCCTGGCAGTCGCAAACACATTAGCAGCAGTGGAAGGAGGGGCTTCCCA
>JACQQB010000062.1 GCA_016207225.1 Microcaldota archaeon
GAATTAATAATAAGTTATAAAGAGATTTTCAGAAAACAGATTCCAAATGCTTTGAGGTATTTTGGATTTTCACTCTTATTGACAATAGTTTTGGCTGCAATTATTGGCCTGTCCTTTCTTTTGATGATCTTGAATGTCTTATTAGGGATAGCAGTTGGACTTTTGTTATTTGCACTTTTCATACTCATAGTCCCAATCTTTACTTTTTCCGTTCAATATGAGTTGGCAGTAAGCAACAGAAGCTTATCTGCTAGCATAAGAAGGTCAGTAGATTTAGGCAAGAAGCATCTCTTTTTGATTGCAGTTTATTTACTAATACTTATGCTTATAGGCTTTGCATATGGATTGATAGCCCAAGTACTAATAGTGTTTCCTTTATGTGTTCTTTTGCCACTGTTTTATTTAGTGCAATTTTTGGTGATAATGCCTTTATTGCAGGTTTTTAACTTAGCCTTATGGCAAAAAATTAAGGATCAATGATTATCTTTTGAACATGTAGTCTATAAGGTCTATTTTTGTTATTACTCCGAGGGGTTTGGTGCCGCTGGATACGACTATTGCATCTATTTGCGTCAATAGTTTGTAAGCCTTATCTATAGAGTCATATGGTTGTAATTCTGGGAACGGTTTATCCATGATGTCCTTAACTTTTTTATCTGCCAAGGAATGCTCCCGGAATAACCTCAAGACATTGGTTTCTACGAGCTTGCCAACTTGCCTATCGTTTTCTATCACAGGAAGCTGGGATACATCATGCTTTCTCATTAGTTCTATTGCAACCTCTACCTTTTCATTAGGGGAAACTGCAATGAGCTGAGTAAGCTGCTTCTTGTAAAGCAGGTCACCGATTGGCATGTATTCCAAGAAGCCATTTTCTCGCATCCAGTCATCATTGTAGATTTTATTTAGATAGTTCCTGCCAGTATCAGGCAATAAAACAACCATTATGTCCTTTTCAGTCAGTTCCCTTGCAACCTGAAGTGCACCAAAGACTGCAGCTCCTGAAGAACCGCCTGCCAACAGGCCTTCTTCTCTTGCCAGTTTCCTAGTCATGAGGAAAGCTTCGTGGTCTGTAACTCTGACTATCCTGTCTACAAGCTTGAGGTCAATAGTGCCAGGGATGAAGTCTTCGCCTATACCCTCAACCTTGTAAGGCCTTGGTTTATCACCAGAGTAAATAGAACCCTCAGAATCAACTCCTATAACCTTTATGTTTGGGTTTTTCTCCTTTAGATATTTGGCAACACCGGAAATTGTGCCTCCAGTACCCATTCCTGCAACAAAGTGGGTTATTTTTCCATCAGTCTGCTTCCAGATTTCAGGCCCGGTTGATAAATAGTGGGCTTCTGGATTTTTTAAGTTAAAATATTGATTCGGCAAGTAAGCATTGGGTAGTTCTTTGCTAAGCCTTTCAGCCACCATATAGTAGCTTTCAGGTGAATAACGGTCTACGGCTGTAGGTGTAACAACCACGTCTGCACCGTAGGCCTTAAGTAGTTGAATCTTCTCCTGGGACATTTTATCTGGCATGACAAAGACTGTTTTGTAGCCTTTGAGGGCAGCTACCAACGCTAAGCCTACACCCGTATTTCCAGATGTAGGTTCGACTATAGTTCCTCCTGGCTTGAGCAAGCCTCGTTTTTCAGCGTCCTCAATCATCTTGAAACCTATCCTGTCCTTTACGCTGCCTCCTGGGTTAAGGAATTCAACTTTAGTCAGGATGAGTGGTTTAAGACCCGAATTGACCCTGTTTAGCTTGACTAAAGGAGTGTTTCCAATGGCTTCCAGTACGTTGTTATAGTATTCCATGTTTATACCTCATCAATAAAAACTTATAAGAATTAGTAAAAATAAGGCTTAATTTAAAAATTGCAAAGTAAATACCCCATTTTCTCCCTTCTTACTCTTATTTACTAGTTTGAGATTTAAATAGCTTTCTTTTGCCTTTTAAAGTTTAACCTATAAATCCTAGCATGAAAGTTGCGATTATAGGCGCAGGTAGAATGGGCGAAGCATTAGCTACCGGCTTAGTTGCAAGCAGAACAGTTAATGCCAAGAAAATAGTCTTAAGCGATCCGGATAAGCAAAAGTTGAAAAATTTAAAAAGGAGATTAGGAATAGCGATTGCCAACAGCAATAAGGAAGCTTGCAGAAAGGGAAACCTCATAATTTTAGCAGTAAAGCCAAGCTATGTTGCTTCTGTTGCGGAAGAGATTCGAAGAAATGTTACTAAAAGGATTGTAGTTTCAATTGCAGCTGGTGTTAGATTAAAGAGAGTTGAAAGCATTCTTAAAAAAAGCAAAGTGATAAGAGTGATGCCAAATACTCCTTGCTTAGTTTGTGAAGGGACCGTTGCTTATTCATTGGGTAAAAAAGTGAACAAGAAGGATGAGAATACATTTTTAGGTATTTTTTCAGGAGTCGGGAAGTGCGTTAGAGTTAGTGAAAGGCAGTTAAACAGCATAACTGGCTTGACTGGGAGTGGTCCTGCTTACATTTACCTTATTGCCAATGCGTTAATTGAGGGCGGAAAAAAGCAAGGTTTGAATGAAAAGCTGAGCAGGAAATTAGTTACCCAGTTAATGATTGGAGCCAGTAAGATGCTTGGAACATGTAAGGAAACGCCAGAAGAGTTAATTGCAATGGTAACCTCTCCGAAAGGAACTACGATAGAGGGTTTGAAAATTTTGCAAAGAAGGAAAGTAAAGGATGCGTTGGTCAGTGCAGTAGCTGCTGCAACAAAAAGAGCAAAGGAATTGGCAGCTCAGAACTAGGAGTCTAACCTTCTCCAAACCCCATTTGTATATTCCCACAGGCTATTCGTTGTAGAGTCATAAACCAGGCTTAGCTTATTTGCAATAGAAGTTGGCCTGTCTATCTCAATGTAGATTTTATTCCTGAGCCAATCGATGTATTTATCTCTGAATGGATTCGGTTCGATTATGTAGACTCTTGCCCTCTCTTGCTTTATTTTTTTGCACCATTCGATGACCATTTCAATTTCTTCTTTTTTCCCCATGAGATAAATGTATCCCTAAAGTATTTAATTTTTTTATTGTGGATATCATGTGATGATAAGGCCCGTTGGAAGAGACCCTAACCAGAGTCAGCCGGATAGATTCGCTGTTCTTGTTAGACAGATTACATCAAAAGTTAGAGATTTTAGGGGCAATAGAGTAGAAGGTAGTGAAGCCGAAGTTCGAGCAAAAATAGCTAAACTCGCGCAAGATGAAAATGTGAGTGAATTAGCCGCAGCAGAGGCGATGAATAAAGCTGCGATCAAATTTGGGACTACAGTACCTATTGGTCAGTTGATAATTCTGTTTATGTGGGCACAGAAGATTTTGAGAGAAAATGGTCGTGCAAAAATAAATGTCGATCCGTTGCCTGAAGACAGGTTTGGCTGACTTATTTTGAAACAATGCTAATAACATCCTCGTCTTCTACTATGTGGTCTAAGCCAACTCTTTGGCCTGGAAACTTAGCGGATTTTCCCCAAATTAATGAGTACTTAAACTCCTTCTTTAGGTTTCTATGGATCTTATCGCAAACATCAGAAAGGGTTGACCTTTTTTTAAGAATGAGCGGCTTGGAGTAATCAACCTCCTTGAACTTTGGCTTTGTGTATACTCGAATGAAACTAAGCTTGTTGTAGATCTCTTCTCTCAAGTTTTCCAAGCCAATATCCCTGTCAGCAGCTATTGGCATAAAGTGACCTATCTGGGTTCTTAGGTGATCCAGATATTTTTGATCTACTAAATCAATTTTATTGACAGCCACCAGAGTTTTAACATAGCAGCGATTTCCAACTAGAAAATCGATTAGATCGTCTGCAGTTATATCGTCATTCAGAACTAAGTCACCATTATGTATACCGTAAATGTTGAGAATCTCCTGTATAGTTCTTTGGTCTATTTGGGTTAGTTTAACTTGCGAATTGATTAGTATACCGCCTCTTTGTTTTGTATTAAGGTTGATTCTGGGTGGTTCTTTGTCTAGTCTTATGCCCATTGCTTCCAGCTCATTCTTTATTAGGTTAAGCTGCATAGGCTGGAAAACATCTAGAATGATTATGATTAAGTCGGTAGTTCTTGCAACAGCCAAAACTTCTCTTCCTCTTCCTTTACCTTCTGCTGCACCACTTATGACTCCGGGCAGGTCTAAAACTTGGATTTGCGCCCCTTTGTATTCAAGCACACCGGGTATTACCTCTAATGTAGTAAACTCATATTCTGCAACTGCTGACTCTGCATTCGTTATTTTGTTTATCAGGGTGGATTTGCCGACTGAGGGTAAGCCAACAAGAACTACTGTTGCATCCCCTGTTTTCTTGATGTCAAAACCTATGCCGCCTTTTCCTTTCGGCTTTGAAGCATCTTTTTTGAGCTTGGCTAGCTTAGCCTTAAGCAAGCCTATATGACGCTCTGTCCCCTTGTGGTACTTTGTGCCGTGAAGCTCTTCTTCTATTGAAGTTATTTTTTCGTTTAGACCCATTAGATCACATCTGAGACATTGTATTTATAATTTTGAAGTTTTATTTAATATTCGACCATAAATAATCAAAGTATTTTCTATAAGTATCTGATAATGTATTATGCCTTATAACAAATGCTATTGGTTTTTCCAACCACAGGACGTTGGCTACATAATCACCATATAAGTAGATTACATTCGGACCACTAAGAATTTTTGGTAAGACTTTAAATTCATAATATTTTGATTTAGTAATTGGTTTATTTTTAGCTTCGTGTATTAGTAAGAGTTTCCACTTTATCCTTAATTTTTCTCTTTTTTTATTATATTGTGGCCAGAAGTAAGGTAATC